>CAZPJF010000180.1:0-7292 GCA_964586095.1 uncultured Gemmatimonas sp.
GATGTTCTGCGCGAGGGCGTTGCGGGTGCGGGTGGGCTCGATCTCGTCGACGTGGGCGATCATCTCCTCGACCGTCCCGTACTTCTCGATGAGCGCGAGCGCGCTCTTGTCGCCGATGCCCTTCACGCCCGGGACGTTGTCGGCCGTGTCGCCCACCAGCGCGAGGTAGTCGACGACGCGCTCGGGCGGCACGCCGAGACGCTCGTGAGCGTTCTCGAGCCCGTACCACTTCTCGGTGGTGCGGCCCGGCGGGCCATGCCACGGGTTGAGGACCCAGACCTTGGGCGCGACCAGCTGCAGCAGGTCCTTGTCGCCCGAGACGACGCACACCTCCAGGTCCTTCGCAGCGCCCTGGCGCGCGAGCGTGGCGATCACGTCGTCGGCCTCGAACCCCTCGAGGGCCAGCGTGGGGATCCGGTACGCGGCGAGGATCTGGTGCACGCGCTCGACCCCGGTGTCGAAGTCCTCCTGCTCCTCCGGGGGGAGTGCGACGCGGTTGGCCTTGTACGCCTCGAGCAGTTCCTCGCGGCCGGACGACCCGGCGTCGTTCACCCAGCCGAGATAGTCCGGCTTGTGCTTCTCGATGAGGCGCTTGAGGAAGTCGCTGACGCCCTTGGCCATCCCGGTGTTCTCGCCGCGCGCGTTGCGCAGCGGGGCACCGCCGCCGAGGGCGTGGAACGCGCGGAAGATGAGGGCGTAGCCGTCGATGAGGTACAGGCGCGGGCGACCGGGGATCGACATGCCCGAAAGTTACGCGAGCCCGAGCCCCCACGCCGCGAGCCCTGCGGCGATCGCGACCCGCGCGTTGTCGTCCAGCGCGAGGGCGGGCCGCTCGGCGAGCATCGCGGCGATACCGACGCCGAGGGCCTGCAGCGGTGAGGCGGCCGCGAGCCAGAGCGGACCGATCGCGCTGGCCGCCACGCAGGCGGCCGAGCCGGCCCACGTCTTCCCCTTCGTCGCCGCGCGTGCCGCGACCGCCCGCCCGACGAGTGCAGCGGCGGCATCACCGAAGACGCCGGCCCACAGGGCGGCCAGCGCCGCACGCGTGGGCAGGAACGCCGCCGCGAGCAGCATGGCCCCGAGGATCCAGGTGGCGCCGGTGAGGGCCGTCGTCTCGTGGTCGCGCAGCATGAACCCGAACCACCGCTCGAACCAGCCGCGGACCCGGACGCTCCGCCGGCGGCCGGCCTCCAGGGCGCCGCCGATCGCGAGGCACGCCGCCAGCGCGCCGACGACGACCGGCCGCTCGACGAACCCGAGGCCCCAGCTGATGGGGAAGACCGACGAGCAGAGGTGGATCCCCTTGCGCGCGAGCTCGGCTCGCCACGAGAAGGGGCGCGCCCCCATCACTTCAGTCGGCGTCGGAACTCCGCCTCGAAACGGACCTCGCTCGACTGCGTCAGCCGCCAGCGGCCGGTGCCGGTCTGGTCGAAGAAGACCAGTTGCATGTTGAGGTCGCGGTACTCCCATAGCTGCTGCCGGTTGCGCGAGAAGTCCTGCGCCTGCGGCTCGAGCAGCTGGTCCGGTTCGCCGAGCGTGATGAAGACGCGCCCGCGATCCGACAGCCACCCTGGGGTGGCCTCCTCGCGGAACCGGCCATTGGCGCGCAGGAGCCGCGCGAAGTAGCCGCGGAGGTCCTCGTGCTCCGGCGTCTCCGGGCGCGCGTCGGTCGCCTTGAAGAACTCTGCCCACGCGACTGGCCGGTTCTCCTCGGGGGTCTCGCGCAGCTGCGTCAGGCGGTACGGTGCCGCGAAGAAGCGCAGGTAGTTGAGCAGGTCCTCGAAGGTCGCGACCGGGAGGTCCCCGCCGAAGCCGACGAAGACGTAGGTGGACGAGGAGTCGCTCGCGCCCTCGCGCACGAAGGTGAGTTGCGCGACCCCGATGCCGATGCGGGCGACCGGGACCTCCACGACGCCCGAGCGGAGGCCGTCGCGCGGCGTGACCCGCACGGTGTCGTTCCAGAGCACCCGGCCGCGCTCGCTGCGCACGAGGAGCCGGAGCGGGGCGGCGACGTCGCCGTACCCCTCGATGTAGATCGGCAGCACCGAGTCGCGCCCGACGACCGCGGTCCCGCTCGGGTCCACGAGCAGCAACGGCAGCGAGTCGCGGGTGTCGCGCGGCGTCACGTCGGCGATCGGCATCGGCGTCGAGAGCGACCCGTCGGCCAGCCGCGGCACCGTGATCACCACCTGTTCCTGCGCGCTCCGCCCGGTCCCCTCGTCCCGCACCGTGACGGCGAGCGTGTAGCGCCCGGGCGGGACGTCCAGCATCTCCTGGTGGATCACGCTCTCGTCGGTGCGGGTCGTCTCGCGATAGGTGCCCACCAGCACCTGCTCGACCGCCTCGCCGCGCGCTGCGACCGCGTTGTCGCGCAGGAGGGCGATGCTCACGCCATACTGGGCCCGGAACCGGTTGTCCGCCTCCCGCGCGAAGGTGAGCGCCGCGTTCGAGAAGCTGAGCGCGACGACGACGTGCGTCGAATCGGGGTTCGCCGAGGCGACGAAGGCCGCGCGGCCGAGGATCGGGAAGGGGAGGCCCCGCGCGATCATCCCCATCTGCCGGTAGAGGGGCGTGGGGTCGAAGCTCGGGCCCTGCGTGCCGCGCGTCACCGCGGGCGCGGTGCCGGACGGCCCGCCGGGTCCCCCGGGCCCGCCGGTGGGGGCCGGCGCCCGCCCGCGTCCGCAGGCGAGGGCGAGGGCCAGGAGGGGCAGCAGCCGGAGGAAGGAGCGCGCGAAGGCGAGCGAGGGCATGGATCCCGATGGTGATGGCAGCCGGTGCGGGGCACCGTGGCCAATAATCTACCCCGCATGACGGGCGACGGTCATCGCAACGCTCAGCTTGCCCCTGATCGTTCGGCTCGGTAGCTTCGCCGCGTGCCTCGCGACCCCCTCGTCGGAACGACACTGGCCGGCTACACCCTCCTCGACCGGGTCGGCGAGGGCGGCACCGCGACGGTCTACAAGGCCGAGCACCCGCAGCACGGCACCGTCGCGCTCAAGGTGCTGCGCGAGAAGCTGCGGCAGGACCGGACCGCGGTCGCGCGGTTCGTGCGCGAGGCGAACTTCGGCCGTCGGGTCGAGCACCCGAACGTCATTCGGACCATCGAGACGGGCGAGGACGGCGGACTCCCGTACCTGGTGATCGAATGGGCCAATGGCGAGTTGCTCGAGAGCTACGCCAAGCGGCACGCGCCGTTCCCGCCGGACGAGGTCGCCGCGATCGTGAGCCAGATCGCGAGTGCGGTCTACGCCGCGCACAGCATCGGGATCGTGCATCGCGACCTCAAGCCGGACAACGTGATGTACGACCACGACACGCGCACGGTGAAGCTGCTCGACTTCGGCATCGCCACCGCGACCGACGTGACGCCGGACCAGCGCCTCACGCGCGCCGGGTTCTTCGTGGGCACGCTCATGTACGTCGCGCCGGAAGCCCTGTCAGGCGAGGTCGTCTCGCCGGCGGCGGACCAGTACTCCCTCGCGACCATGGCCTACCTGTTCCTCACCGGGCTCCTGCCGTACACGGCCAAGAGTCCGCGCGAGATGTTCACGCAGCTCCTCTCGCAGCCGCCGGTCGCGCTCAACAAGGCGAAGCCGGAGCTGCAGTACGCGCCGGCGGTGGAGGAGGTCGTGATGAAGGGCCTCGCGAAGGCGCCGGGCGATCGGTACGCCGATGTCCTCGCGTTCGCCGACGCGCTCACGCTCGTCCTCAAGGACCCCTACCCTGGCGAGTCGCCGAGCGTCGGGTTCCTCTCCCGGATGAAGAAGGGGCTGTTCGGGCGCTAGGGCGCCGCGCCCGGCACCGCGTGCGGCGCGCCGCGCGGCGGCGGGCCCGCCGGCAGCCAGCAGGTGAACGTCGCGCCGCGGCCGAGTTCGCTCTCGAGCGTGATGTCGCCGTCGAGCAGTCGGGCGAGCCGGCGCGTGATGGAGAGGCCCAGGCCGGTGCCGCGGCGCTCGGAGTCCCCGCGCGATCCCGGCTCGACCTGTTCGAACTCCTGGAAGATCCGCTCGTGGTCCTTGGGCGCGATCCCGATGCCGGTGTCGATCACCTGGAGTGCGATCCAGTCCCCGCCGGCCGCGAGGAGCGGTCGCTTGGCCGCCGTGCGCGTCGCGGCGGTCACCGCACCCTCGGGCACCAGCGCGGCCCGGAGGGTGATGCTCCCCTCACGCGTGAACTTGACCGCGTTCCCCAGCAGGTTCACGAGGATCTGCCGCAGGTGGGTCGGGTCGGTGCTCACCCGCGGCAGGTTCGCCGGCACCTGGATCGACAGCGCGAGCCCCTTCGCGATGACGAGCGGCTCCACCTCGCTCGCCACGTCGATCACGAACGCGCGCAGCGAGAGCGGCTCCCGGTACACGTCGAGCCGGCCCGCCGAGAGCTTGGCGAGGTCGAGCACCTGGTCGACCAGGGCCTGCAGGTGCTCCGC
The DNA here is from genome assembly GCA_964586095.1 of uncultured Gemmatimonas sp. Taxonomy (GTDB): domain Bacteria; phylum Gemmatimonadota; class Gemmatimonadetes; order Gemmatimonadales; family Gemmatimonadaceae; genus Pseudogemmatithrix. The sequence continues at coordinate 4,427 of CAZPJF010000180.1, forward strand.
CGAGGCCTGGATCCGCTCGACCGGACCCACCATCCGGGGCCCGAGCTCGCCATACGACCCGTCGCGCAGCAGGTCCACGAAGCCGACGATGGCGGCCAGCGGCGTCCGCAGCTCGTGCGAGACGTTCGCCAGGAACTCCGACTTGGCCCGGTTCGCACGCGCGAGCTCGAACGAGAGATGCTCGAGCTCGGCGCTCCGCTCCTTGAGCCGGCGCCGCTGGCCTCGCTCGTAGAGCAGGAACCCGGAGAGCCCCACCGCGACCAGCACCGCGACGCCCCAGACCAGCATCGACACCTCATTGACCCGTTCCGCGGGCGCGGGTAGTGTGCGCCGCATGGATCCCCGCGCCCGTCTCCTCGACCTCCTCGCCCAGCGCAGCGCGCGCCGCGGCACCTTCACCCTCGCCTCCGGCAAGCAGTCCGACCTGTACATCGACTGCCGCCTCACCACCATGCACCCCGAGGGGCTCTCGCTCATCGGGCCGCTCGGCCTCGAGCTCCTCGGCGCCCGCGGCTGGGCGGCGGATGCCGTCGGCGGCCTCACCCTCGGCGCCGACCCCGTGAGCTACGCCATCGCGTACGCGAGCCAGCTCGCCGGCCGGCCGGTGCGGGCCTTCACGGTGCGGAAGGAAGCGAAATCGCACGGCACGGGCAAGCTCATCGAGGGCCCGTTCGCGAGCGGCGACCGCGTGGTCGTGATCGAGGACGTCGTCACCACCGGCGGATCGGCGCTGAAGGCCGTGGATGCGGTGCGGGCGGCGGGCGGGCAGGTCCTCGGTGTCCTCGCGGTCGTCGACCGCGAGGAGGGTGGCCGCGAGGCGATCGAGGCCGCCGGTGTCGCCGTTGCCTCGCTCGCCCGCGCGGCGGAGATCGTCGCGCGGATGTGACCGCGGAGGCCCGGCGGCGGTCCCGGCGCGCGCCGACCCTCAGGGCGCGCGTCGATGGAACGCCGGTCGACGCTCCGCGAGCGCGGGCGGCAACCGCGTCATGCCCGGGCGGAGCGCGAGCGGGCGCAGTGTCCGGAGCGCCTGGCGGTGCGGTCGAACGAGGTCGTCGAGCAGCCGCTCCATCATTCGCGCGGCGTCGTACCGCTCGCGGAACTCGCTCGCCGTCATCCCCAGCACCGTGCGCACGTGCCGCCCGAAGCTCTGCGGGGACGAGTACTCGAGTGCGTTCGCGACGTCGGCGACCGAGTGGCCGTGATCCTCGAACAGGCGGGCCGCGCGCAAGAGCCGGGCATACGCCAGATAGCGCTTCGGCGCCGGAAGCCGCGCCCGGAAGAAGCGGCTCATGAGCGTGCTGGGGAGCACCCCCAGGCGGAGCGAGAGCGCGCGGATGGTGGTCACGCGCTCGCTCGAGGAGAACAGGGCCTCGAAGAAGACCCACCCGTCCGTCGTCACCTCGCCCAGCTCCGCGCGGACGGCATCGAGGGCGAGCCGGTCCACCTCCCGCGGGCCCTGCCGGCCGAGGAGCTCGCGTAGGCGGTGCCAGCCCTGCGGCTGGCGGACGTCGACCAGCCGGGTGACGCCGGCGTTCCCCAGCTGGAGCAGCGCCTCGGCGGAGGCCGGGGCGCCCGCGAGGAGTGCGACCGTCGGCACGGTCGGGAACTCGCGCACCATGGTCGCCATGCGACGGTCCGTTTCGCGCGCGCAGCGCACGACCGAGAGCAGGACCGCGCTCACCCGCTGTCGCTTGAGGTCCTCGAGCGCGTCCGCGACGCTCTCGCGGTGGATCGTGCGATAGAGGCCCGCGCCCGCGGCGTCGACGCGAGGGCGCTCGTCGGGTTCGAGCACGGTGACGACGGGGGCGGTGAGCGTGCGGACGGGTGGGAGCATTCGCGCGACCTCGCGGACGGGAGGTGGTGGGAGTGTGCACAGGGTCGCCGCGGGCGGTCATCGTCCCGTCATCGTCGGCCGCGACGTCCCGCGCACGGCCGTCACTCGACCGCGCCCGCCGCACTCCGCCCGCCGCAGGGCGGACCGCTATATTCCGGGCACGGTTCCGCCGGACGATCGCGTCGCGGGTTCGCTCGCGCCGAGGAAAGTCCGGGCTCCTTGGACACGCTGCCAGGTAACGCCTGGGCACGCCGCGAGGCGTGACGGACAGTGCCACAGAGAACAGACCGCCTTCGTCCTCGTGGCGGAGGTAAGGGTGAAAAGGTGGGGTAAGAGCCCACCGCGTCCGTGGTGACACGGACGGCACGGCAAACCCCTGCGGGAGCAAGGCCGAATAGGCGGCGAGCAGCAGTCCTCTGCGATCAAGACGCCGCGGGTTGGCCGCTAGAGTGCACGGGCGACCGTGCGCCGAGAGGAATGATCGTCCGGGGCCGCGAGGTCCCGACAGAACCCGGCTTACAGGCGGGACCGAACAACGGCTGGTGAGAGGTGGTAGGTGTGAGGTGGGAGGGACCCTCGGTCCGCCCATGCTCCGCCTGCCACCTTTCCCGTTCCCTCTGCGTGGAGTCTCCGACGGCATGCTCGTCCCACGATTCGCGGTCGCGCTCGCCGCCTGTTCGCTCGTCCTGGCCGGGTGCCGGTCCGCCACGCGCCCCACGCCGCCGCGCCCGGGCGAGCCCCGTGCCATGGCCGAGCCGGCGGCGCGCGCACCGCGCTGGATCGTCACGCACGCGTCCTCCGCGCGCACGCACGACCTGCACGTGACCGCGACCCTCGTCTCGCGCGTGGATTCGCTCGAGCGCGTCGACACCCTGCGCGCGACGGCGCGCACGACCTGGACCTTCTCCCCCGCCCCCATCGCCGCAGCCGGCGTCCCCGCACGCATCTCCGGGTCGCTCGTGCGGTACGCGGTCGGGCTCGGTGGCGAGGGGGAGCTCTCGCCGCCACCCGGCCTCCCGCTGCCCTTCGTCT
>CAZPJF010000181.1:0-7264 GCA_964586095.1 uncultured Gemmatimonas sp.
GGCGCGCCCGGGCGCGCCTGCGCGCCGAGCGTGAGCGCCGCGGCGCCGGCGCCGGCGACGGCGAGGGCCGAGACGAACGAACGGATGGTCATCGGACGCTTACCTCGCGCGCAGGGTGATGGTGTGCGTCGAGAGCCCGGCGTTGGGCGCCCCGACGGTGAGCGACACGGTCGAGCCGGCATCGGCGACGACGGTCCACTCCACGCGCTCGGTCGACCCGGAACCGCGGATCGCATTGAGGAACGTCAGCGTGCGCCCGGCGGCGAGCGACTGCCCCGCGCCCAGCCGCAGCTCGACCTTCACGCGCATCGGGAGCCGCGAGCGCACGCCGAGCGCGGCGTTGGTCGGCAGGAAGCCGTCGTTCACGATGTCGGCCGTGACGCGCCAGACGCGCGGGCCGACCGCCTCGACCGCCGGCGCGGCGACGAGGTGCGTGCGCGGCAGCATCCGCGTGAGCGCGGCCAGCCAGTCGGCCTGCTGGCGGCCGAGCGAGTCGAGGGTCGCCGCCGCCGGGTTGAGCCGCGCGAAGGGCGCGAACCCACCGACCTCCACCGCCTGGCCCTCGATGGTGAAGCCCGGCACCGTCGTCCAGCCCACGTAGCCCGCGGGATCGTGCGCGGCGAGCCAGCGATAGTCGTTCCGCTCGTTCGCGATCGGGTCCGGCGAGGGCGCGCGGCGCGTCGCGGCGGAGTCCGCGGGCGCCTTGCCCGGCCACCAGACGCGCGAGCCGAACGCGAACCGGCCCATGTGATAGTACGCCCACGAGAGCGGGTCGCCCGCCTCGCCGAGGCTCACGGGATCCTGGCCGCTCACCGGGCGCGGCGCCTTCCGGCCGACCTCGGCGAACCAGGGCGCGTCCTCGGGGAGGATCGCGGTGAGCGGGCCGCCCGCCGACGTGCCCTGCGGATTGCCCGCGATGCCGGGGACGCGACGCCCTTCCCACGGCTTGATCAGGTTGTCCTGCATGCCGAGCACGTAGACGGCCGCGACATCGGCGCGCGTGGCGACGAACTCGGCCACGGCGCGCGTCTCGGCGGCGGAGAACTGGTGCTCGCCCGCGCCGGGGACGAACCACGTGTAGTTGTTGGCGAAGTTGATCGAGGGGTCGGTCCCGCCAGGCCCGTCCTCGTTGTACTGGCCATCGCCGTCGTCGTCGCGGCCCTCCACGTGGAGGTCGTACTCGCCGCGCTCGCCCTTGAGCGGGTCGGCGCGACGCATGAGCGCGGGATCCACCGGGTCGGCCATCCAGCTGCCGCCCGCGCCGACCTTCACGCGCATCATCGTGATCATCCCGTCGCCGTTGAGGTCGTCGGGACCGTCCTCGTCGGTCACGTGGTCGCGGTCGTCGTCCGACGGCGCGTCGTTCCCCCTCCGCTCCCACCGCAGCGGCGCGAAGAACTGCTCCGACGCGTCCGGGTTCAGGCGCGGCACCACGTAGAGGGTGTGGTCGCGGAAGAGCGTGTCGCCGCGCGCGGCGCGGGCGGCGAGGTCGCGCGTGGCGCGCAGGGCGACCTCACTGGCGGCCAGCTGCGGCCCGTACGCGCCGGCGAGCACGAGGAGCGCCGGCCGGTCGTCCGCGCCGCCGATGCGCACGACCTGCACCGGCCGGCCACCCGGCGACGTGGCGAGGGAGGTCACCCGCACGTGCTGCGGGTGCGCGCGCGCGAGGGAATCGAGGGAGGCCGCGAGCCGCGCTGCCGGGTGGTAGCCGGCGGTACGGCCCTGGGCCGACGCTGGGAGCGCGGCGAGGGCGAGGAGCCCAAGCGCCCGCGGGAGACGGGTCATCGGGTGCACCGAGTGAGGAGGGGAAGGAACGACTCGGGAAGGTTACGCGTGAGCGGTCGGGTGCGCTCGGTCCCGTTCGCGGCGCGCGCGGCCTCCGGTCGCGCGACATCGATGGCGCCGGGACGGGGAGCCACGGGCGCGCCGGAGTGGAATCGGGCACCGGGGCAGGCTAACGTGCGGGAGATGACCGCGACCCCGGCTCCGCCCGCGCTCGCCAGCGACACCGTGGACCGCGTGGTCGCGTGGCGCCGGCACCTGCACGCGCACCCCGAGCTCTCGTTCCACGAGTCGGAGACCGCGGCATTCGTGGAGGAGGTGCTGCGGGGCTTCGGGCACCTCGAGACGCGGCGCCTCACCCCGACCTCGGTGGTGGCGCGCCTGCTCACCGGACGTCCCGGGCCGGTCCTCGCGCTGCGCGCCGACATGGATGCGCTGCCGATCACCGAGGCGACAGGACTCCCCTTCACCTCCACCAACCCGGGCGTGATGCACGCCTGCGGGCATGACGGCCACACCGCCATGCTGCTCGGTGCCGCGCGCGAGCTCGTCGCGCGGCGGGACCGGCTCTCGGGCGAGGTGCGCTTCCTGTTCCAGCACGCGGAGGAGACCTTCCCGGGCGGGGCGGAGGAGATGGTGCAGCGCGGGGCCATGGACGGCGTGGACCGCGTGCTTGGCGCGCACCTGTGGGCCGACCTGCCCGTCGGCCGGGTGGGCGTCCCCCTCGGGGCGGTGACCGCGGCCCCCGACACCTTCTGGATCACGATCCGCGGCAAGGGCGGGCACGCGGCGATCCCGCAGCAGACCGTCGACCCGATCGCCATCGGCGCGCAGGTGGTGACCAACCTGCAGCACCTCGTCGCCCGCGGCGTGGACCCGCTCGACAGCGCGGTGCTCAGCGTCACCCAGTTCCATGCGGGTACCACGCACAACGTGATCCCCGAGGTCGCCGAGCTGAACGGCACCGTGCGCTCGCTCGACCCGGCCACGCGCACCGCGCTCGCGGCCCGGATGGAGCGCCTGGTGCGCGGCATCACCGAGGCGCATGGCGCGACCTGCGAGTTCACCTACGAGCGCGGGTACCGGCCGGTGGTGAACGACGCGGCGATGGGCGAGGAGGTGCGGCGACTCGTCCGCGAGGTGTGCGGTGCGGACGCGCTCGTCGAGATGCGGCCGGTGATGGTCGGCGAGGACTTCTCGGCCTTCCACCAGAAGGCGCCGGGCACGTTCGTGTTCATCGGCGCGGCCCGGCCGATCGACGGCGCGGTGCACCCGCACCATCATCCCAAGTTCGACGTGGACGAGCGCGCGTTCGCGACCGGCGTACGGGTGTTCGTGGAGGCCGCGGCGCGGTTCTGCGTGGCGCCGTGAGCCGCCGCGGCCCGCGCGGCCGCGGTGGGCGCCCGGCGGTTCACTCCGCCACGTAGCGCCAGGGCGCGCCCGTCCCGGCACGGCGCCAGATGGTGAAGAAGGGCAGCCGCGGCCGTTGCTGCCCGGCCGGCGGTTCCGCGTTCGGCACGATGAACCCGAACGTGATCCCCAGGTCGCCGCTCGACGCGACGAGCGCCCGCTCGGGTCCCCAGTTCACCGGGCTCTGGCCGTCCGGCACGCCCTGGCTCACCGCCGCGGCGATCGCCTCGTTGCCGAGCGTGAACCCCGGCGCCGCGGGCCCGCCCATGTTCATGGCGTCCGCGCTGCCGAACTTCGCGAAGCCCGCCCGGAGCCCGATCACCTGCGACTCGGCCGCGAAGTCACGCTCGGCCTGCATGACCGACTCACGGTGCTGCGCGAGGACGGCCGGGTCGGTCGCGGGCGCGACCAGCCGCGGCGGCAGCGCCGGCGCGAGGAGGGCCGTGTCGACCGCGCCGGCCGCGCGCCGCACGCGGCGGTAGGCGGCCACGCGCCAGCCGCGCGCCCCCTTCACCCAGTAGGCGAGGTACTTCCCGGGCACCAGCGTCCCGTCGGCGCGCCGCACCTCGAGGAAGCCGAACGTGAAGCCGTGCCGGCCGTCCGCCGAGACGCCGGCACGCACCGGCGTCCAGCGTGCGTGCGACGTGGCCGCGAGCGAGTCGCGGGCGAGCTCCGCCCGGAAGGCGTCGAGGCCGTCGACGAACCCCCGGCCCGGCACCGGCACGATCACCGCGGCGTCCATCATCGCGGAGAGACCCTCGATCATCGTGGTGCGCGCGCTCGCCGCGGAGAAGGCGCGGTCGGCGTCGAGCAGTTCCGCTGCCGCCGCGGCGGGCGTGCGGGCGATCGCGCCCGGCGTCAGCGCGGGAGGCGGCGCCGGTCGTCCGGCGGCGACGGAACCCGCGAGCCCCGCGAGCGACAGGCATCCGAGCAGTACTTCACGTCGTCCCAGTCGCGCGCCCACTTCCTGCGCCAGGCGAATGGCCGTCCACATGCGAGGCAGTCCTTGGTCGGGAGGTCGGACTTCTTTCGCATCCGGGCCACGTGACCTCCGCTAGAGCAGCGTGAGGGCGCGCGCCGGTGCGCCACCGTTCGCGCGGACCGCCTCGGCGCGCGCCCGGATGGCCGAACGCTCCGCCGCGGAGAGCCGCGTGAGGTTTCGTACCTGCAGCGCCATCCGTTGGTTTCCCGCGAGCAGGGCCTCGTGGCGCGCAAGGAAGTCCCAGTAGAGCGTCGTGAACGGGCAGGCGTCGTCGCCGGTCGACTTCGCGGGGTCGAAGCGGCATCCCGTGCAGTGGTTGCTCATCCGCTGGATGTACTTGCCGGTGGCCGCATAGGGCTTGGACGCCAGCACGCCGCCGTCGGCGTACTGCGACATCCCGAGCGTGTTGGGCAGCTCGACCCACTCGACCGCGTCGACGTAGACGGCCAGGTACCACTCGTGCACGCGCCGGGGATCCACGCCGAGGAGCAGCGCGTAGAGTCCGGTGACCATGAGGCGCTGGATGTGGTGCGCGTAGCCCAGGCGCAGCGTCTGCCCGATCGCATCGCGGAGGCAGGCCATCTCGACGTCGCCGTCCCAGTAGAACGCGGGCAGCGGCGCGGTGGCGCCGAGCGCGTTGCGCTCGAGGTACTGCGGCATGAAGCACCAGTAGATCCCGCGCACGTACTCCCGCCAGCCGAGGACCTGGCGGATGAAGCCCTCGGCGGCGGCGAGCGGGACCGCGCCGGCGCGATACGCCCGTTCGGTCGCGCGCAGGACCTCGCGCGGGTCGAGCAGCTTGAGGTTCATCGCCGCGCTCAGGCGCGAGTGGAAGAGCCACGGCTCACCCTGCCACATGGCGTCCTGCCAGGTGCCGAAGTGCGGCAGGCGGTGCGTGATGAAGTCGTCGAGGGCGCGCCGCGCCTCGTCGGGCGTGACCGGCCAGTCGAAGGCGTCGAGGGCACCGGGGTGCATGGCGAAGCGGCGCGCGACGAGGGCGAGCACCTCCCGCGTGGTGGCGTCGGGCGGGAAGGCGACCGGGGCATGGAGTGCGCGCGGTCCCTCCTTGCCGAAGCTGCCGCGGTTCTCGGCGTCGTAGTTCCATGCGCCGCCCTCGGGTCCGCCCTCGCGGTCCAGCAGGATCGCGTGCCTGCGGCGCAGCTCGCGGTACCAGTACTCGAGCCGCAGCCGCCTGCGGCCGCCGGCATGCGCGCGGAACTCGTCGACGGTCGAGAGGAAGTGCCGGTCGGTCCGGACCTCGAGCGGCACGGCGGCCGCCGAGGCCGCGCGGGCGAGCGCCTCGCCGACGCGATGGTCACCGGGCTCCGTCATGACGAGCCGCTGCGGCCGGCGTTCGGCGACCGCACGCGCGAGCTCGCCGGCGAGCGAGCCGGTGTTCGCCGCATCGTCGAGTGCCACGTAGTGCACGCGGCGGCCGAGCGCGCGCTGCGCGTCGCGGAAGTGCCGCATCGCGGCGAGGAAGAGCGCGATGCGGGGCTTGGACGACCAGACGTGCGTGGACTCCTCGGCGACCTCCGCCATCCAGATCGCGTCGTGCGCGGGGTCGAATCCGTCGAGCGCCGCCGACGAGGGGTCGAGCTGATCGCCGAGGACGAGGACGAGGTTCCGGAGGGGCACGCGCGGTCAACGCGTGCGGGCCCTCGGTGGTTCGGGAGGGCCGCGGCCGCCGCCGCCGCCGGCGGCTTCAGGCGGCGGCGCCGTCGAGTGCGGGGGCCGGCCGGCCGAGGCCGAGGTCGCGGCGCCGGTTCGCCTCGCGCGCGAGCAGCCAGACCGCGAAGAGCGCGTGCAGCGTGGTCGCGGCCACGGAGACGTACCAGATCCAGTGGAGCTGGAACCCGGGCTGCCGGGCGATCCAGAGCGCGGGGACCGCGAAGATGCCGAGGCGCACGGCGCTCGAGATGACGGCCGGCACGGTGTTGCCCATCGCCTGGAACATGCCCGAGCAGGTGAACACGATCCCGGACGCGACGAAGTTCCACGAGATGGTGCGGAGGAACCGCTCGGCGACGGCGAGCGTCTCCGGGTCGCGCGCGAACGGCGCGAGGAGCCACTCGGGCCGCCAGTGCGCGAAGAGCGTGGCGGCGGCCATCACCACGGAGCCGATGCGCACGGCGGAGAAGAAGGTCTCCCGTGCGCGCGCGGGCTGGCCCGCCGCCAGGTTCTGGCCGGCGATCGGTGCGGCGGCGAACGCGACGGCCATCGCGGGGAGGAAGATCGCCTGCATCATCCGCGACCCGACGCCGAAGCCCGCCTGCGCGGCGGCGCCGTGCTCGCCGACGATGTAGAAGACCACGCCCATCGAGAGGAACATGAGCGCGAACTCGCCGCCCGCCGGGACGCCGATGCGGAAGAGGCGCCTCCAGGTGTCGAGCCGCGGGCGGACGAGGGCGCGGTCGAAGCCGACGAAGTGCTCGAGCTTGAGGAAGTAGGCGAGCATCGCGATCACGGCGACCGCCACGGCGATGGTGCTCGCGAGCCCGGCGCCGGCCACGCCCATCGGCCGCCCGGTGCCCCATCCGGCGATGAGCACCGGCGCGAGCACCATGTTGAGCACCACGGTGATGATCTGCACGATCATCGTCGGTTTGGCGATGCCGGTGCCGCGGAGCGCGGCACCGGCGGAGACCAGCGCGAACTGGAGGCCGAGCGCCGGCAGGAACCAGAGGAGGTAGTCGTGGCCGGCGCGCAGCGTCTCGGCGTCGGCGGCGAGCGAGCCGAGGTACGCGTCCGCGAGCAGGACGCCGCCGACCACCACGACGGCCCCGGCGATGGCCGACAGGAGGAGGCTCTGGTTGAAGACGAGGTTCGCGTCGGGCTGGTCCCGGCGGCCGGCGGCGTGCGCGATGAGCACCATGGTGCCGACGCCCAGCACCTGCGTGAGCGCCATCACGATGAACTGGAGGTTGCCGGCCGCGCTCACCCCGGCGATCGCCGCGTCGCCGAGGCGGGCGACGAAGTACAGGTCGACGAGGTAGTAGAGCGTCTGGAAGATCATGCCCACCGCCAGCGGCACCGCCATGCGGACGATGTGGCGCGGGATGGAGCCCTGCGTGAGGTCATGCATCGGCG
>CAZPJF010000182.1:0-7261 GCA_964586095.1 uncultured Gemmatimonas sp.
GCCGTCTCGATCCCCTCGATCGTCGCACGGTCGAGCAGCGTGAACGTGCGCAGCAACCGCCCCACGTCACCGTCCTCGGCGTTGATCCAGAACTGGTAGAACCCGTACGGGCTCGTGCGGGTGGCATCGAGCCAGACCGCGCCCGATTCCGTCTTGCCGAACTTCTTCCCGCTCGCGTCGGTGAGCAGCGGGAAGGTGAGTCCGTGCGCCTCGCCGCGCGCCGCGCGCCGGATCAGCTCGGTCCCCGCGGTGATGTTCCCGAACTGGTCGCTCCCGCCCAGCTGGAGCGTCACCCCGTCGTGCTGGTACAGGTGCAGGAAGTCGTGCGCCTGGAGCAGCATGTAGCTGAATTCGGTGAAGCTGATCCCGCCCTCGAGGCGCGACTTCACCGAGTCCTTCTGCATCATCCAGTTCACCGTGAAGTGCTTCCCGGTGTCGCGCAGGAAGTCGATCAGCGGGAGCGGCGCGAGCCAGTCGGCGTTGTTGCGGAAGATCACGCGGGTGGCGGCCGGCGAGTCGCCGAGCGCGTTCCGCATCACGCGGCGCACCTGCGCCTCGATGAGCGCGGCGTTGGCGCGGATCTCGTCGGCCGAGCGGATGGGCCGCTCCTCGCTCTTGCCGCTCGGGTCGCCGATCATCGCGGTGCCGCCGCCCACGAGCGCGACGGCGGTGTGCCCGGCGCGCGCCAGGCGCACGAGGCCCATCATCGAGACGAGGTTCCCCACGTGCAGGCTCTCGGCCGTGGGGTCGAAGCCGCAGTACCCGCGCACGGGACCGGCGGCGAGGGCGGCGGCGCACCCCTCGGTCTGCTGGAAGAGGAGGCCGCGCCACTCGAGCTCCTCTACGAGCGGGAGAGACCCTGCGTCCGGAACGATCGTCATCCTCCAAAGGTAGGGAGGGGCGGCGCGTTGCTCCACCTGCACCGCTGGCCTAGCTTCCGCCCTACGCGATGCGACGCAAACTCCTCATCCTCGCCCTCGGCGCCCTCGGCCTCGGCGTCGTCGGCCTGCTCGGCTTCGCCGCCTGGTGGACCTGGTTCCTTTGCGCCGGCGACGCCTGCCCGTCGATCGCCCAGTTCGACGAGTACCAGCCGGCCCAGCCGGCCCGTCTCTACGCCGCCGACGGCCGCTTCATCGCCGAGGTCGGGCTCCAGCGCCGCTCGGTCGTGCGCCTCGAGCAGGTCCCCCAGCACGTCATCGACGCCTTCGTCATCACCGAGGACAAGCGCTTCTACCGCCATGAGGGCGTGGACTACATCCGCGTCCTCGGCTCGGTGTGGGCCAACGTCAAGGCCGGCGGCTTCGCCGAGGGCTTCTCGACCATCACCATGCAGCTCGCGCGGAACGTCTTTCCCGAGCAGCTCCCCTCGCGCTCCAAGGCCGGCAGCGCCGTCGCGAGCCTGGTGCGCAAGTTCCGCGAGGCCAAGGTCGCGCGGCAGCTCGAGAAGAAGTACCCCAAGGAGCGCATCCTCGAGTTCTACCTGAACCAGATCCCCTTCGGCTCGGGCGCCTTCGGCGTGGAGTCGGCCGCGCAGCGCTACTTCGGCCGCCCGATCAACGAGCTCACGGTGGCCGAGGGCGCGATGCTCGCCGCGCTCCCCAAGGCGCCGAGCCGGTACAATCCGCGCCGCTTCCCGGACCGCGCCATCCAGCGCCGCAACACGGTGCTCGAGCTCATGCGCCGCGAGGGCGCGCTCACCGACGCCGACGCGTCGGTGGCCAAGGCCTATCCGCTCCGCCTCAACCGCCCCACGCGCGGCTCCACGGAGATCGCGCCGTACTTCGTGGAGTGGGTGCGCGCGGAGCTCGTGAAGCGGTTCGGCAAGCGCGTCTACGAGCAGGGGCTGCGCGTGCAGACCACGCTCGACCTCGACATGCAGGGCGCCGCCGAACGCGCGATGGAGCGGCAGCTGCGCGCGGTCGAGGCCGGCACCTACGGCCCCTTCCCGCACGAGTCGTACGAAGCGTACCTCGCCAAGGCCGCCTCGGGCACCGCGAACCCGGACGCCGCCAACTCCCCGTACCTCCAGGGCGCGTTCATCGCGATCGACCCGCGCTCGGGCGCCGTGCGCGCGCTGGTGGGCGGCCGCGACTTCGACGACAGCAAGTTCGACCGCGCGACCCAGGCCCTCCGGCAGCCGGGCTCGACCTTCAAGCCGATCGTCTACGCCACGGCCGTGCAGACCGGCCGCCCGCCCAGCTACTTCCTCGACGACGAGCCGATCGAGGTGCCGCAGCTCGATGGCTCGCTCTGGACCCCGCAGAACTACGACCTGAAGTTCGAGGGGCGCGTGACGATGCGCCGCGCGCTCTACCAGTCGCGCAACCTCCCGGCGATCCGCCTCACCATGGAGCTCGGCGAGAGCGGCGTGGTGGACATGGCCAAGGCCTTCGGCCTCACGACCCGCGTGCCGCCCTTCCCGTCGATCGCGCTCGGCTCGGCCGACGTGTTCCCGCTCGAGATGGTCGCCGCGTACTCCACCTTCGCCAACCTCGGCTGGCGCGTCCCCTCCACGCCGATCCTGCGCGTGGAGACGCTCGACGGCCGCCGGCTCTTCGAGGCGAACCCCGAGCGCGTGCAGGTGATGGGCCGCGAGGAGTCCTGGATCATGGTCGACATGATGAAGGACGTCGTGAACCGCGGCTCCGGCACCGCCGTGCGGCGCGGCGGCTTCATGCTCCCCACCGCGGGCAAGACCGGGACGACCAACGACTACACCGACGTCTGGTACATCGGCTACACCACCGACCTCGTGGCCGGCGTCTGGATGGGCTTCGACCAGCCCAAGAAGATCAAGGACAACGCGCAGGGCGGGCAGCTCGCCGCACCGGCCTGGACCGCCTTCATGCGCGAGGTCTACGAGCGGAAGCCCGCGCCCCCGGACTGGCCGCGCCCGTTCGGCATCCTCGGCATCCCGATCGATCCCGCCACGGGCCTGCGCGCCGGGCCCGGCTGCATGAGCGATTCGGTCCGCGTGGAGTACTTCCTCCCCGGCACCGAACCCCAGTCCGAGTGCCCGCGGATCCCGTGAGCGGCCGCGTCCGCTGGCACGCGCAGTGGGTCGTGCCGGTGGCCACGCCGCCCATCGCGGACGGGACCGTCATCACCGAAGGCGACCGCATCGCCTGGGTGGGGCCGCGCGCGCAGGCCCCGGCCGGCGGCCGCGACGAAGAGCTCGGCGAGGCCATCCTCACGCCCGGGCTCGTCAACGCGCACACGCACCTCGACCTCACGGTGCTGCGGGGGGCGCTCGAGGACCTCGCCTTCTTCGACTGGGTCCGCACGCTCGTCGCGATCAAGCGCGAGGTGCTCACGGCCGACGACCTCCGCGCCTCGGCGCTCCTCGGCGCCGCCGAGGGGCTCACGCACGGCGTGACGACCTTCGGCGACACGGCCGACAACGACGCCGCGTTCGAGGCGCTGCGCGCGCTCGGCCTGCGCGGCATCGCCTACCGCGAGGTCTTCGGTCCCGACCCGGCGCAGTGCGACGCGGCGATGACCGTCCTGCGCGACGCGGTGCAGGCGATGCGTCCGCGCGCGACGCCGCTCGTGCGTATCGGCGTCTCGCCGCACGCACCCTACTCGGTCTCGGACGCGCTCTTCCGTGCCGTCGCGGGGCTCGCGGCCGCCGAGGGGCTGCCGGTGGCGGTGCACGTGGCCGAGGGGGCCGCGGAGGACGACCTCGTGATCCGCGGGCGCGGCCCGTTCGCGGAGTTCCTGCGCGAGCGGGGGATCGCGGTCGCACCGCGCGCGAACGGCCCGATCCCGCTCATCGATGCCGCAGGACTCCTGCGCGCCGGGACGCTGCTCATCCACTGCGTGCGCGCCTCGCAGTCGGATGTGGACCGGATCGCCGACACCGGCTGCGGCGTCGCGCACTGCCCGGCGTCGAACGCCAAGCTCGGGCACGGGGTCGCGCCGCTGCGCGAGATCCTCGCCGCCGGCGCCCGTGTGGGGCTCGGCACCGACTCGGCGGCCTCGAACAACGAGCTGAGCGTGCTGGGCGAGGCGCGGCTCGCGGCGCTGCAGCAGCGGGCGCTCACCAAGAAGCCGGACGCGCTCACCGCGCGTGCGGCCTTCCGGCTGGCCACGCTCGGTGGCGCCGAGGCGCTCCGGCTTGACGACGAGGTCGGCACGCTGGTGCCGGGGAAGCAGGCGGACCTCGCGGTCTTCCGGCTCGGCGCTCCGTTGGGAGGTGCCGTGGGTGGCGCGGTGGGCGCCGGAGCGGACGGTGGTGCGGAGGGCGGTGCGGCAGGAGGCGCGCAGGTGCGCAATGCCGCGCCGGTGGCCGACCCCGTGACCGCGCTCGTCTTCAGCGCCGGCGGCCTTCGCGTCGACCGCGTGGTGGTGGCCGGGGTGGAGCGCGTTCGTGACGGCCTGGTGCCCGGGCTCGATCCCGCGGTGCCGATGCAGGTCCGTGACGCGTCCGCGCGGGTGGCGCAGTGGCGCCGCGCGCGCACGCCCGGTTAGCTTTCGGGGTCTTTTCCCCCTCCGCGCCGCCGCGCAAGCGAGCCGTGCGCAGCGGCGCGTCAGGCTGGTGCACGACGTCCCGCGCTCGTGGAGGAAGCCTTGACCGTCGGCTGTCTCGCGCTGAACTCGTCGTTCGAGCCCCTCACGATGGTCCCGCTCAAGCGGGCCCTTCGCCTGGTGATCGATGGCAAGGCCGAGATCGTGGAAGCGGACCGCGACCGCGAGGTGCGATCCGAGCGCCTGGCGTTGCCGCGCCCCGCGGTGATCCGCCTCCGCAAGTTCGTGCACGTGCCGCGGCGCTTCCGCCGCCAGGTGACGAACACCTTCCTCTTCGCCCGGGACGGCTACCGCTGCCAGTACTGCGGGCGCCAGGGGTGGGAGCTCCGCCACCGCGAGTCGCTCACGCGCGACCATGTGGTGCCCATCTCGCGCGGCGGGCTCAACGTGTGGACCAACGTCGTCACGGCCTGCTCGAGCTGCAACACGCGGAAGGCGAACCACCTCATGCAGGAGTGCGGGATGCACCTCCTGCACGCGCCGGTGGAGCCGCACTTCGTCCACCTCTCCTGGGCGGTGCGGCGGCTCACGCCCATCCAGTCGCGCTACATCAAGCTCTTCTATGGTGGTGACGTGGTGCGGCAGCTCGAGGCCATGGAACGGCGGCATGGCGGGGTGCTGCCGCCGGAGGCGCAGCGTCTCACTGGGTGACGGCCGGCCCGGCGGAGCGCGGGCCGGCGGGCGGGAGAGCTAAAGGACAGGGCGGTCCGACCGAAACTGCGGGGGTGAGGGAGCCACAGGGCTGCCTCCCCCCGTTCTCGTATCCCCCACCGGATCCCCACATGCTCAAGCACCAGTCGATCGGCACCAAGCTCACGGCGGGCTTCCTCGCCGTCGCGGCCCTCGTGGTCGTGACGGGGCTCACCGGCGTCATCACCATGCGGTCGCTGCGCTCCGCGGCAGTCGGGATCGGCGACGTCAACATGCCCTCCCTGCAGGGCATGATGCTCGCCAACAAGGGGCTCGCGGACATGCGGCGGCTCGAGCTGGCGCTGCTGCAGTCAACCGAGAAGAACGACCCGATCGCGTACCAGGCCAATGCGGACGACCTCAAGTCGGCCATCGCCGAGGAGCTCGAGCGCGGCATCGCGATCTACGCGCCGCTCCACCGGACGGTGCGCGAGGACTCGGTCTGGCGGGCCTTCGAGAAGTCGCTCGCGGCCTACCGGGTGCACGTGGACACCGTGAAGTCGATGCTCGAGTCGGGCCGCGCGGTCGAGGCGGCGCCGCTCGTCGCCCGCGGCAGGCGGGTCTACGCGCAGGCGAGCGTGGATGCGGACACGCTCGTCGCCATCCAGATGCAGCTCGCCGGCGAGGGGGTCGCGGCCGCGAACGCAACCGCCACCCGCGGCGTCGCGATCGTCCTCGTCGTGATGGTGCTCTCGGTGCTCGCGGGGGTCATCGCCGGGCTGGGCCTCACCCGCCATATCACCGGACCGCTCGCGGCCGCCATCGAGCGTGCCAGGCGCCTCCGCCAGGTCTGCGTCGCCGAGCTCAGCCAGGGCCTCAAGGCGATCGCGCAGGGCGACCTGTCCGTCACGCCGCACCCGACCACCACCAAGCTCGCGCTCGACCGCAAGGACGAGGTCGGCCAGCTCGCGTACACCGTGGACGAGATGATCGAGGCGATGCAGGGGGCGATCCATGACTTCGTCGCCACGCAGGAGGTGCTGCGCGAGGTGATCGAGGAAGGGAAGACGCTCAACGCCAAGGCCACCGCGGGCGACCTCGCCTCGCGCGGCGACGCGGCGCGCTTCCACGGTGCCTTCCACGACCTCGTGGACGGGACCAACCACATCCTCGATTCCGTCGTCACGCCGATCAACGAGGCCGCCGACGTGCTCGAGCGCCTCGCCGCGCGCGACCTCACGGCGCGGGTGCAGGGCGCCTACAAGGGCGACCACGCCAAGATCAAGGAGTCGATCAACCGCGCCGCGGCCAACCTCGAGGAGGCCCTCGCCGGCATCGCGAGCTCGGCCCAGCAGGTGACCGTCGCCTCCACGTCGATCTCCGACGGCAGCCAGGTGCTCGCGCAGGGGGCGGGCGAGCAGGCGGCGAGCGTCGAGGAGATCTCGAGCTCGCTCAACGAGATCGAGGCGATGGCCCGCCAGGCCGCCGCGTCGGCCGGCAACGCGCGGGAGGTCGCCGAGGGCGCCCGCACCGCGACCGCCGAGGGCGAGCAGGGGCTCAAGGAGCTCGTGGTCGCCATGGGCAAGATCGCCGAGTCGTCGCGGGCCACCGCGGCCATCGTCAAGAAGATCGACGAGATCGCGTTCCAGACGAACCTCCTCGCGCTCAACGCGGCCGTGGAAGCGGCGCGCGCGGGCGAGGCCGGCCGCGGGTTCGCGGTCGTCGCCGACGAGGTCCGTGCGCTCGCGATCCGCGCCGCCGACGCCGCCCGCTCCACCTCCTCGCTCATCGAGGAGGCCGCGGGGAACGCGGCCGCCGGCGCCAGCGTCACGCAGCGCGTCACCGATGCGCTCGGCCGCATCTCGGCCAGCACGTCGAAGGTCACGAGCGTCATGGGCGAGATCGTCTCCGCCGCGGACCAGCAGCAGCGCGGCATCGAGCAGGTCACCTCGGCGGTGAGCCAGGTGAGCGCCGGCACGCAGTCGGCCGCCGCGAACGCCGAGGACTCGGCGGCCGCCGCGGAGGAGCTCGCGAGCCAGGCGCGGTCGATGCAGGACGCCGGCGCCGCCTGCACCATCGGCCGCGGGTCGCCGGCCGCCAGCGC
>CAZPJF010000183.1:0-7248 GCA_964586095.1 uncultured Gemmatimonas sp.
TCCGCCGCATCGGCCCGGTGAAGGAGAAGGAGGACGTGATCGGCTCGCACGTCCGCGTGAAGGTGGTGAAGAACAAGGTGGCGCCGCCGTTCAAGCAGGCGGAGTTCGACATCATGTACGCGGAGGGGATCTCGCACACCTCGCTGCTGGTGGACATCGGCGCGGAGAGCGGGATCATCGAGAAGTCGGGGGCGTGGTACAGCTACGGGACGCAGCGGATCGGGCAGGGCCGCGAGAACGCGAAGCTGTTCCTGAAGGACAACCCGGCGGTGATGGCCGAGATCGAGGCGAAGGTGAAGGAGGTCCTCGGCGTGACGAAGGCGGCGCCGGAGTCGGGCGAGGACGAGGAGTAGGGGAAGGGGACATCGGGCGGGGCCGGGCGGTGCGCGTGACGCGGGCCGTGCAGCAGGGCCAGCCTTCGGGCTTCTGGCGATCAGCCGGGGGTGCGATCTGTGGTGAGTCGACGGGGCCCGGAATCCCCGCCGTTCCACTCGGGTCCGCCCCCGGCTCTCGTTGGGGCCATCAATGAGACGGCCGTACCCGCCGCGCGCCGCCGCGCCCTCTACCGAGCGCCCCGCCGAGGCCGCTCCCGGCGTGGTCGCGGCGATCCGCGAACTGCCGCGCCGGGCCGGGCGCTACGCGGTCGAGGTCGGAGGCGGCACGGTGGCGCCCGTCTCGGTCGAGACCATCGCCGACCTCGCGCTCGCGGTGGGGCGCACGCTCGACCCGCCGGCCCTGGCGCGGCTACGGTCGGCCAGCGCGATCACGCGCTGCTACGACCACGCCCTCGACGCGCTCGCGCGCCGCGCGCGGGCGTCGGGCGAACTGGCGCGCTGGCTCGCCGAGCGCGACCACCCGCGCGAGGCCGTCACCGCGGCGATCGGGCGGCTTCAGGCCCTCGGCCTCCTCGACGACGCCCGATTCGCCGACGCGTACGTGCACGGGCCGGCGCGCTCCAGGGGATTCGGGGCGCGGCGGATCGCGGCGGAACTCCGGCGGCGCGGCGTCGCAGGGGCGGTCGTCTCGGCGGCGCTCGGCGAGCGCGAGGCCACGTCCGGCGAGGCGGCGGCAGTGGAGGCCGCCGCGCGCCGGCGAGCCCGCGCGCTCGCGACGCTGGCGCCCGACGTGGCGCAGCGCCGGCTGTCGGCCTGGCTGGTGCGCCGGGGCTTCTCACCCGGGGCGGCTGTGCGCGCGGCGCGGGTGGCGCTGGAGCGCGCCTGACCCGCGCCTGACCCGTGCCTGGCCCGCGCTGCGGCTCGGACTGCGCGCGAGGGCACCTCACCCTCGCGCCCGGCCGCGGTCAGGCCGGCCGCACTTCCTGCGCGGGGCGCCGCAGGGGGAGCACGTTGTCCGCCGCGGGCGTCTGGAAGTCGGAGACGAGCTGCACGAGCGCGGCCCGCAGCGTGCCCTCCTCCTCCGGCGTGAGCTTCGCCCGGCGGATCAGGTCGCTCACGCGCGCGTCCAGGTCCGCCGAGGGCTCATCGGCGAGGATGCGCAGGATCTTCGGGTGGTCCGTCTCGCGCACTTCCTCGTGCCCGAACGTGAGTTCCTCGAAGAGCTTCTCGCCGGGCCGGATGCCCGTGTACTTGATCTCGATGTCCTCGCCCTCCTCGAGCCCGGAGAGGCGGATCAGGTCGCGCGCGAGGTCGGCGATCCGGACCGGCTCGCCCATGTCGAGGACGAACACCTCGCCGCCGCGGCCGAAGGCGCCGGCCTGGAGCACCAGCTGCACCGCCTCGGGGATCGTCATGAAGAAGCGGCGCATCTCCGGGTGCGTGACGGTCACCGGGCCGCCGCGCTCGATCTGGCCGAGGAAGGTGGGCACCACGGAGCCGCTGGATCCGAGGACGTTGCCGAAGCGCACGGCGACGAAATGCCTCCCTTCGCGCGCCGCGATGCGGCGCACGACCTGCTCGGCCAGCTGCTTGCTCGCCCCCATCACCGAGGTCGGCCGGACGGCCTTGTCGGTCGAGATGAGCACGAAGTGCGTGACGCCGCAGTCCGCGGCCGTCTGCGCGACGTTGCGCGTGCCATGCACGTTGTTCGTGATCACCTCGACCACGTTCTCCTCCATGAGCGGCACGTGCTTGTGCGCGGCCGCATGGAAGACGGCGAACGGGCGGAAGCGCTCGAAGACCTGCTGCACCCGGCCCTCGTCGCGGATGTCGGCGATGATGGGCGCGAGCTTGAGCCCCGGGTGCCGACGGCGCAGGGCGCCTTCGATCTCGAAGATCGGGTTCTCCGCGTGGTCGAGGAGGATGAGGAGTTCCGGGCCGAGCTCGGCGATCTGGCGGCAGAGTTCCGACCCGATCGAGCCGCCGGCCCCGGTGACGAGCACGGTGCGCCCTTCCACCAGCGCCTTGACCGACGCGCGGTCCGTGCTGACCGGCGCGCGGCGGAGGAGGTCCTGGATCTCCACCGGCCGCAGGGCCGTCATCTCCACGCGCCCGCTGGCGATGTCGGCCAGCGAGGGGACCGTGCTCGCGCGCGCGCCCGCGACCTGCGCCAGCTCGACCACGCGCCGCACCACCCCGCCGCGCGCCGAGGGCATGGCGATGATCACGTCCGAGGCGCCCAGCTCGCGCACCAGGCGCGGGAGCTCCTCGATGGTCCCGGCGACGCGGATCCCGTTGAGCAGCCGCCCGAGCTTGGCGCGGTCGTCATCGACGAACGCGACCACCTGGAAGTCCGCCGCGCGGCTCGTCATCGCCTCGCGCGCCATCATCAGGCCCGACGTGCCCGCGCCCACGATGATGGTGCGCCGCGCCGACGTGCCGTGGTGGCGCCGGCGCACCTGGAGGTACCGGACGGCGAGCCGCGGCAGCGCGAGCCCGGCGAGCGTGAGGAAGCTGTCGAGCACCAGCGTCGACACCGGCATCCGCATCGGCGCGAGCCCGAGCGGCTCGGCGAGGCCGAGCCCGATGGTGAAGGTCGCCACGCCCGAGAGCAGGCCCGCGAGGAGGATCCGCTCGAGCTCCAGGATGCTCGCGTGCTGCCACATGCAGCGGTACATGCCCGTCCACCACGTGATGCCCACGCGCACCGGCAGGGTGAGCGCCACGAACCCGAGCAGGGTCTCCGCCATGCCCGCCGGCCATCGAAAGGCCTCGAAGCGGAGCGTCACCGCGATGAGCGGCGCGAGCACGAACACCGCGAGGTCGGTGGAGAAGAAGACGCGGTTCCGGACGTTGCCGCGTGAGGAAGGTCGAGGTGTCATCAATGCTCTGTGGGGACCGGGCCGGCACTGCTCATGGCCAATCATACCACGCGTGTGCCAGTTTTGTGACGTACCCCTGTAGGAGATGACAGGTCCGGTGCGGACGGTGCGTCCCGCAGGTGGGACCGGGCGCGAGCGGCCCCGGTGGCGCGTTGTGCGCCCTCCGGCCAAGCCCTTACCTTACAACGATATGCGCGCCTCTGAGATCCGCTCCCGATTCCTCGGCTACTTCGCCCGCCAGCAGCACGCGGTCCGTCCCTCCTCCTCCCTCGTCCCCGCCGACGATCCCACCCTGCTGTTCACCAACGCGGGGATGGTCCAGTTCAAGAAGGTCTTCCTCGGCCAGGAACCGCCGCCGGAGGGCAACCGCCGCGCCACCACCTCCCAGAAGTGCGTCCGCGCGGGCGGCAAGCACAACGACCTCGAGCAGGTGGGGCACACCGCCCGGCACCACACCTTCTTCGAGATGCTCGGCAACTTCTCCTTCGGCGACTACTTCAAGCGCGACGCGATCCGCTTCGCGTGGCAGTTCGTCACCGAGGACCTCCGCATCCCCACCAAGCACATCCGCGTCACCGTCTACAAGGACGACGACGAGGCGCGGCAGCTCTGGGTGCAGGAGACCGGCATCGCCGCCAACCGCGTCTACGGACTCGGCGAGAAGGACAACTTCTGGCAGATGGCCGACACCGGGCCGTGCGGGCCGTGCTCCGAGATGTACGTCGACCTCGCGCACCTCGCCAAGGACTTCGCGTTCCCGGCCGGCGCCACCGGCGAGTGGACCGACACCGCGCGGACCGAGTTCTCTCAGGACGCCTTCGTCGAGGGCGCGGAGGCCGGCCGCTTCCTCGAGATCTGGAACCTCGTCTTCATGCAGTTCGACCGGCAGCCGGACGGCACGCTCGTGCCGCTGCCGAAGCCCTCGGTCGACACGGGCGCCGGGCTCGAGCGCATCGCCGCCGTCCTGCAGGGCGTCGCGAACAACTACCACACCGACCTCTTCAAGCCGCTCCTCGACACCGTCGCGCGGATCGTCGGCCGGCCCTACGCGTACGCCAACCCCGACTCGGCCAGCTACCGCGTCCTCGCCGACCATGCCCGGGCCGTCGCGTTCCTCCTCGCCGACGGCGTCTTCCCGAGCAACGAGGGGCGCGGCTACGTGCTCCGCCGCATCCTCCGTCGCGCCGTGCGCCACGCCTGGCTCCTCGGCCGCCGCGAGCCGACGCTGGTCCACGTGGTGGAGCAGGTCGTCGGCACCATGCACGACCAGTTCCCGGAACTGCACGCCCGCCGGCAGCACCTCCTCGAGACCACGCGCGCGGAGGAGGAGCGCTTCCTCGCCACCATCGAGGGCGGCCTCACCCGCTTCGAGGAGCTCGCGCCCGCCGGGTCGACGCAGGGCTCCACGGCGCTGCGCGGCATCATCTCCGGCGACGACGCCTTCCGGCTCTACGACACCTTCGGCTTCCCGATCGACCTCACCGAACTGATGGCCGCGGAGCGCGGCTACAAGGTCGACATCGCCGGCTTCGAGCAGGCGCTCGACGCGCAGCGCCGGCAGTCGCAGGACGACCGCAAGGCCCGCAAGCTCACCGTCGCCGCCGACGAGCTGCGCGACCTCGCCAGCTGGCGCACGGCCGACGGGAGCGCGGCCAGGGCCGACTTCGTCGGCTACGACCACGTCGAGATCGAATCGCTGGTCACCGCGGTGAAGTCGCTCGAGGACGGGCAGGTGGCGGTGATGCTGCGCGAGACGCCGTTCTACGCCGAGTCGGGGGGGCAGGTCTCCGACGTCGGCGTGATCCTCGGCAGCGACTGGCGCGTGGACGTCGTCGAGGTGCGCAAGGTCGACGGCCGCGTGGCCGCGATCGGCCGCGCGACCGGCGCGCCGCGCTTCGAGACGGTGAAGGCGCGCGTCCCCGCCGACCGCCGCCGCGACACCGAGCGCAACCACACCGCGACGCACCTCCTGCACGCCGCGCTCCGCGCGGTCCTCGGCGAGCATGTGCACCAGGCGGGCTCGCTCGTCGCGCCCGACCGGCTGCGCTTCGACTTCACGCACCACGGCCCCATCAAGCCCGAGCAGCTCGAGCGCATCGAGGCGATGGTGAACGAGGGGATCTGGGCCAACGTCGACGTGCGCACGGTCGAGAAGCCCTACCAGGAGGCGATCGCGCAGGGGGCGATGGCGCTCTTCGGCGAGAAGTACGGCGACGTGGTGCGCGTGGTCGAGATCCCGGGGCTCTCGGTGGAGCTCTGCGGCGGCACGCACGTGCGGAACACCGGGCAGATCGCGCTGCTCCGCCTCCTCGGCGAGAGCGGCGTGGCCGCCGGCGTGCGCCACATCGAGGCCGTCACCGGGCGCGGCGCGTACGAGTTCCTCCGCGCCCGCGAGCGCGCGCTCGCCGACTTGGCCGAGCGGCTGAAGGTGAACGCCGTCACGCCGGAACTCGTGGGCAGGCGGCTCGACGCACTGCTGGGCGAGAGGCGCGCCCTCGAGAAGAAGCTCGACGAGGCGCTCAAGGGCGGCGGGGCGCAGGGCGGCGACCTGATGGCGGGCGGCGAGGCGGTGCAGGGCACCACGCTGCTCTCCAAGGTGGTGAAGGCCGACTCGATGAAGGACCTCCAGGCGCTCGGCGACGTGGTGCGGGAGAAGCTCGGCTCCGGCGTCGGCGCGCTCGTCGCGGATTTCGGCGACGACAAGGGCGGGCTGGTGATCGTCGTGACCGATGACCTCCGCGCGCGCGGCGTCACGGCGGGCGGACTCGTGAAGGCGCTGGCCGCCAAGGCGGGCATCCGCGGCGGCGGCAAGGACCACATGGCGCAGGCGGGCGTGTCGGGGGCGCAGGTCGCGGCGATGCCGGCGCTCGTGGCCGAGGTGGCGCGCGCCGCCCTCGGGGGCGGCGCGTGACGGCCGCCGAGTGGATCGCGCGGTCGCGCCCCGAGGCGCCGGCCCGGCTCGTGCAGCGCGTGCGCGAGGTGCTCGACGCGCACCCCGCCTGGGCCCGGCGCTCGGTGCCGGAGGCGCTACTGGAGGCGGCCGACGTGCTGCTCAAGGTGGTGCTGCGCGACGGCGATGACGCCAAGCGGGACCGCGCGCTCGACCTCCTCGCCGCCGACGCCTGCGTCACCTGGGCCTTCGAGGCCGCGGCCGACGACCCGGACTCGCTCTCGGCGCGTGCGCGCGCGACCATGCAACGGCTCGACCAGGTGATCACATGACGCTCGATCCCGTCGCGCACCTGCGCGACCTCGCCGCCACGGCCACGCGCACCGCGGACACGCTCGCGGAGCAGATCCGGGCGGCCACGCAGCTGGTCCGCGAGACGGTCCACGCGGGCGGCACGCTCTTCTTCGCCGGGAACGGCGGGAGCGCCGCCGACGCGCAGCACCTGTCGACGGAGTACGTGGTGCGCTACCGGCGCACCCGCCGCGCCCTGCGGGCGATCGCCCTCACGACCGACACGTCGATCCTCACGGCCGCCGGCAACGACTTCTCGTTCGACGAGATCTTCAGCCGGCAGCTCGAGGCGCTCGGCCGTCCCGGCGACCTGCTCTCGGTGCACACCACGAGCGGGAACTCCCCCAACTGCGTGCGGGCGCTGGAGACGGCCCGCGCGCTCGGGATGCGGACGCTGGTGCTGACCGCGAGGGACGGCGGCCGCGTGAAGGCGATGGCGGACCTCTGCCTGATCGTGCCGACGCCGTGGACGGACATCGCGCAGGAGCTCCACCTGGCGATCCAGCACGCGATCTGCGACGCGATCGACGAGGAGGTGGCCCGATGAGCGCGCTCTTCTCCCTCGTGGGGAAGCGGGCGGTGGTGACGGGCGGGACGCGCGGGATCGGGGCGGCGGCGGCGGAGCTGCTCGTGGAGTGCGGGGCGTCGGTCTGCGTCGGCTACCGCTCGCGCCGCGCGGATGCGGAGGCGCTCGTCGCGCGCCTGGGCGCGCTCGCGGAGCAGCAGGCACGGAGCGCGCGCGACGGCCGCTCGGCGACGGTCGTCGCGCATGGGGCGGACCTCGGCGACC
>CAZPJF010000184.1:0-7216 GCA_964586095.1 uncultured Gemmatimonas sp.
GCCGCGCGGGGCGGCCGATGCGGGCTCGGCGTCGGCGGCCTCGACCACGAGGCGCGGCCCGTCGGCGGCCGCGGCCGCGCCGGCCTCGCGCTCGCGCGCGGCGGCGGCCATCGCCTGCTCGGGATGCGACAGCGCTTCCTGCAGCGTCGCATAGTCGTCGGGGAGCGGCTGCGGCGTCCCGCCGAGCACGGCGGGGATCGCCTGCACCAGCGTCTTGAGCACGTCCACCGCGCGGAGCGCGAGGTCGGGCACCGCGCCGGCGAAGGCGAGCTCGGCGCCGCGCACGCGGTCGAGCATGTCCTCGGCGTGGTGGGCGAAGCCGGCGATCGCGGCGAGTCCCAGGAAGGACGAGGTGCCCTTGATCGTGTGGAAGGCGCGGAAGACGTCGTTCACCGCCTCGCCGTCGTCGGGCGCGGTCTCGAGGCGCAGCAGCGCGGCCTCCGCGCTCTCGAGGTACTCGCGCGCCTCGGCGGCGAAGTCCTCGATGAGCGCGCGGTCGGCGTCGTCGTCGATGGTGAACAGACCCGCGGGCGCCGCGGCGCCGGCGGCGGGCGCGGGGACCACGGGGATGGAGGCGAGCGGCGTGGACGTGCGCGGTGCCGCGGCGGGCGACGGCTCGGGCTCGCTCATCGCGAGGTCGCCGCACTCCACGCGGTCCACCGCGATCTCGAGGTGCCGGCGCACCTTCTCGAGCCCCTCGGGCTCCTTGGCCCCGCGGAACTCCGACGGGTCGTCCAGCACCGCGATCGCATCAGCGAGCGCGGTGCGGACCTGGGCGTCATACCGCTTGTCGGCGACCAGGGCCCAAAGGCGCTCGCGCAGCTTGCGGCGCGCGCCTTCGTCTCCCGGCTCGCACGCGACGAACGCGGCGAGGGCGTCGTCGATCGTGAGCGTGGCCATGGGTCGTCCTCAGCGGCTGCCGAACAGCGAGTCGGCGAACGCCTGCGAGTCGGTCTTGTCGGCGACCGCGTTGGGGTCGAAGTGCTTGGGCGCCGAGGTCGGCACCGAGCCGCTCACCGCGGTCACGTCGGCGGCGAAGGGGGCGAAGATGTCGCTCAGCTGCTCGAGCCGGCGCTCGGTGTCGTTGATCACGGCCGAGGCGTAGCCGAGCTGCTGCGAGGTGATGTCCTGGAACTGGATGTAGGTCATCACGCCGTAGAGCTCCTCGCGCAGCGCCGTGTAGCGCGCCTGCCGCACCGGATCGTCCGACTCCGCGGCCTCCTGCTCCAGCTCGGAGACCACCGCGATCGCGCGGTCGAGCCCGTCGAGCATGCCGCTCGCGGCGCGCTCGGTGGCCGAGGTGACGGCGTTGAGCTTCTGGTTCATCTGCTCCAGGCGGGCGTCCTGCGCCTCCTGGATGATGCCGCGGCTCTGCTTGATGCGGTCGAGCAGCGAGGCGACCTCGCCGTAGGCGCGCAGCAGCGTGGACGCGAGCGAGAGGAGCGAGCCCGACCCGTGCGCGCCCTTCTCCGCCATCGGGGCGGCGATCTTGGCGAGCGAGTCCGCGGTCCCGAGGTCGCCCAGCGCCTGGTTCACCAGGCGGAGTGCGGTATCGGTCGCGTGCAGGACGTCCTCGTGGGACTGCACCGTGGGAACCATGTTGCCATGCCTCGGGTCAGGCCGCCACAGCGGAGAGGACCGCATCGATCTTCTCCTTGAGGACGGGTGGGGTGAAGGGCTTGAGCACGTAGTTGTTCACGCCGGCGTCGACCGCGGCGAGGATGTCCTCGCGGGCCGAGCGGGTGGTGACCATCAGGATCGGCACGTTCGCGCCGTCGGGGCGCTGGCGCACCGCGCGCGCGAAGTCGAGGCCGCTCATCTGCGGCATGTTCCAGTCCGTGATGATGAACTGGATGCCGCCCTTGCCGAACTCGACGAGGGCGGTGGCGCCATCATCCGCCTCGACCACGTCGGGATAGCCGACCCGGTCGAGGGAGTTCACGATGATGCGACGCATGGTCGCAGAGTCGTCGACGACGAGGAAGCGCATGGCGGGCTCGGGTGTGGGGCGCGCGGGGCGGTGAGGCGTGGTCAGCGAAGGTCGCCGGAGCGCCGCAGCTTGGCGGCGACGGCATCCCGGATCTCAACGGAATCGTAGGCCCCGTCGAGGACGCGCTGGCGGATCTCCAGCAGGCGCTCGGCGGACAGGCCCCCCTCCTCGTCGGCACGGGCGACGAACGCGCGCGCGGCCGGGGAGAGGTCGAGCACATCGCGCCCGCGGGGAGCCGCGGACGGGGACGGGGCCGAAGGACCCTCGGTCGTGGATGGCGACGCCTTGGCGACGCGGGCCGAGACCGGGGCTTCGAGCCGGGGGGAATTGGGGCCGCTGGGCTTGATCGACATATGGATACTCCTCCTATGAGCCGCAGTATCGGCAATCCCAGTCCGCACTTAACCGGCAATTTCAGCCGGTCTGGCGCAGGCCCCGGCGGAAGGGTTGGAAGACATACCCGGACCGCTCCGGCGCCTGGCGCGGGCGCAGGGCCGGCTGGGCCGCCAGCTCCCGGATCACCTCGCGGCGGGCCGTGAACATCTCGGCCTCCAGCGCCGCCTGGGCGACCTGGCTGCGCTCGAGCGCCTGGACCATCAGCCGGATGATCGCGGCATGCTCGGCGGCGGCGAGCCCCGAGAGGTCGAGCTCCCCGACCAGGTCCTCGGTGGCGGTGAGCGCGGCCTCGCGCTCGGCCATCCCCTGCAGGAGGGCGTCGGTATCGCCGAGGCGGACGGCGTCGCGGAGCGACGCATCGGCCGCCGCGAGGCGGGCGGTGATCCCCTTCGCGTACTCCGTCATGATCTGGCCACGGGTCTGCGGCTGCGTCATCGGGCGGCTCCGGTCTGGATGGCGACGAAGGCCTCGCGGAGGTCGCGGATCATCGCGATCACGCGGTCCAGGCGGTCGACCTGCGGGTCGACGCCGAGCGAGGCGAGTTCCTTGAGGAAGAAGGCGTAGAGGCCGGCGAGCTGGTTGGCGACCTCCCCGCCCTGCTTGCGGTCGAGCGTCGCGAGGAGCTCGGCGACGGCGTCGCGGGCGCGGCCGAACTCCGCGACCCGCGCCTCGATCGCACCGCCGACGATCGCGGCGCGCGCGCGGAGGAGGCTCGCGAGGAGATGGTCGTAGACCACGACCACCAGCTCGCTCGGCGAGGCCGAGAGGACCTCGGTCTCGCGGTACTTGATGCCGGTGCGCGAGCTGCGGCGGGGGTAGGTGGCGTAGGACATGCGGAGGGCGAGTGGCGAGTTGCCCTCAGTATCGGCACGTCCGGCGGAAATCAGCGCGCGCTGCGCGCCGCGTTCATCGCGGTGATCTGCGACGTGAGCCAGTTCCCCTGCCCCTGCAGGCGGCCGAGCGCGGACTCCATGCGCGTGAAGTCGGCGACGAGCGCGAGCCGGCGGCGCTCCAGGCGCGAGAGGATGTCCACCTCGCGCTTCTCGAGCGACGCGATGCGCGTGCGCGCCGAGTCGGTCTGGAGCTTGGCGGTGCCGCCGGACTCGGAGAGCACCGAGTTCGCCGCGACCGTGAGCGCCCCGGCGAGGCCGCGCGAGTAGCGCACCGCGGAACTCGCCACGTCGTCGGTCCCCGTGTAGCGCCACACCAGGCCGGTCGCCGAGGTGAGGAGTTGGCCGTTGCCGGTGAGCGCCACGCCGTCGAGCGTGCCAGCGGCGTTGATGCCCGTGTCGTGCGCGCCCGCGGCGATCCCGAGCTGCGTCGCCGGGTCCTCGGCGCCCGGATCCGTGTACGCGACGGTGAAGCCGCCGCTCGTCCCGTAGTCGGTGCTGCGCAGCCGGAGCGCGCCGCCCTCGACCGAGGCGGAGACGGCGACGCTCTCGTCCTCGAACGCCGCCTGGAGCCGCGCCGCGATCACCGCCGGCGTGTCGCCGTTCACGAAGCTGATGGTGGCGCTGCGGCCCGACGACTCCGACGTGACCGTCATCGACGCCGGCGTGCCGCCCGCGGCGTAGGTCGCGAACACGCTCCCGAGCACGGTGGACCGCGTCGCGGCCTGGGTGATCGCGAGCGTCCAGCTGCCCGAGGGCGTGACGGCGTCGGCGCCGACGTACTGCACCGAGCCGAGCGCGGCAGCGCCACCCGCGGTGAAGAGCGCCTCGACGGCGGCCGGATCGCTGTCCATCGCCGCCTTGAGCTTGTCGCTGTCGAGCTTCACCGTGCCGTCCTTCTGCAGGGTGAGGCCGAGCGTGGCGGCGCGCGTGTGCGGCGCACCGGCCGCGAGGCCGGTCTGCTCGGCGAGCAGGATCCCCTTCATGGCGCCGAGCACGGCCCGCGCGCTCGAGGCGAACGGCAGGCGGCCCTCGGCCCGGGTCTCGTTCGCGACGACCTTGAGGAGGTCGTTGTACGCCGCGGCGAAGCCCTGCACGGCCGTCACGGCCGCGTCGCGCGTGGCGGTGATGGTGACGTCGAACGTCGTGCCGTCCTCCTCGCCCTGCAGGGTGAGGGTCGCGCCGCCCACCGCGTTGGCGATGGTGTTGGTGCGCGAGGTCTGGAGCGCGCCGTCCACGCGGATGCGCGCGTCCTCGCCCGCGCTCAGCTGCCGCACGCGGCCGTAGGCGGTGGTGGTGCCGCCGAAGTCGAGCGTGTCGCCGCCCTGCAGGCCGGCGGCGATGGAGACCGCGAGCCGCGAGTCGCCGCTCACGCTGTCGGTGAAGGTGAGCCGGCCGTCCACGAGCGAGACCGAGGCCGCACGGCCGCCGAAGGCGCCCTGCATGGCGCCCATCAGGTCGGTGAGCGTGTCGGTGCCGGTGACGGTGTACGCGAGCGAGACCGTGCCGCCGGCGCCGTCGGTGCCGGTGAGCGTGATCACGTCGCCCGCCTGCATCCCGACGCCGCTGCCGTCGCCGAGGTCGGTGAGGAGGGTCGCGCCGGTGGCGGTCGCGCCGCCGATGCCGGTGAGCGTGGTGCCGCTGGTGACCACCTGCGTCACGCTCCCGCTGCGCCCGCCGACGCGCATGCCGAGCGCCTCGAGGACGGTGTTGGCCGCCTGGCTGCCGTCGCCGGCGACGGTCCCGCTCACCGCGATGCGCGACCAGGTCGACGCCCCGTCGGCGTCGCTCTCGACCGTGGCGGCACCGGCACTCAGGCCGTTGATGCGCGCGACGATGTCGGTGAGCGAGTCATTCTCGAGGTCGACGGTGATCGCGCGGCCGTTCACGAGGATCGTGGCCGGGGATGGCGAGGTCGCGATGCCGAGGGCGTTCGCGATCGCGGCGGTCGACGACGAGATGCGCATGGAGCGCACCTTGCCGTCACTGCCGGTGTTGATGGTGCGCGAGGTGTCGATGAGCCCGAGCGCCTCGAGGGTGCTCGTGCCGCCGGTGCCGCTGCGGTCGTCGGCGAGCTCGAGCTGGCCGGCGCCCGTGTTGTCGGCGGAGAGGACGAGGCGCGAGACGCCGCCGCCCGTGCTCACGGTGGCGCTCACCCGGCTGGGCGCGCTGCCGGTGTTGACGGCATTGATCTTGTCGCGCACGCGGTTGAGCGAGTCGGAGGCCTCGAGGGTGACCGACGCGCCGTTGATCGAGAAGCGGCCGCTCACGCCGAGCGCGGCGGCGGGGTCGCTCACGGCGAGGCCGGTGAGCTTCTCGGACTGGGCGAGGTTCTCGACCTCCACGCCGTAGCGGCCGGGGATCGCGCTGGTGAGCGACCCGAGCGAGGCGAGGGTGCGGCCGGCGGCCGTCGCGGCCACGCTGCCGGTGCGGACCCGGAAGGCGCTGCCGTCCTTGAGCGCGGCGAGCGCATCGCGGGCCTTGGTGACCGCGCCCGAGAGCGCCGTCCAGCCCTCGATCCGCTTCTGCTCCGCCGCGAGGGCGGACGACACGGGTCCGAGCGCACGGGCGGTCTCGACCTGGATGATCTGGTCCACGAGGTCCCGCCATTGGATGCCGCTGGCGAGGCCCTGGAACGAACCGATGGGCGTGGTCACGATGTGACTCCTGCGAAGGGTGCTGATGGCCGCGAGCCCGCACCGCCGGAGGGCGATGCGGGTCGCGGATCACTCGGGGGTGGGCGCCCCGGCGTCGCCGCCGGGGTCGCTCACCGGGGCGTGATCAGCCGCGGAGCAGCTGGAGGACGCCCTGCGCCGACTGGTTCGCCTGCGCCAGCATCGCGGTGCCGGCCTGGGCGAGGATCTGGTTCTTGGAGAACTTGGTCATCTCCTCGGCCATGTCGACGTCACGGATGACCGACTCGGCCGCCGTGAAGTTCGAGATCTGGGCCTTCACGTTCTCGAGCGCGTAGCTGATCCGGTTCTGCGCCGCACCGACGTCGCCGAGCGCGCCGTTCACGATCTCGATCGCGCCGTCGATGTTCGTCAGCGCGGTCTGCGCGCCGGACGAGGTCGCCAGCGTGTCGGCGTTGATGCCGAGGGTCGCGACGGTCACGTCGACGTTGTCGAGGGTGATGAGGTCGTCGGAGGTGTAGGCGCCCGAGCTGCGGACCATGAAGGCGCCGCCCGCCGAGCCCGCGTCGACCTGGATCGTCGTGCCGTCCGCCGA
Source organism: uncultured Gemmatimonas sp. (assembly GCA_964586095.1). Classification (GTDB taxonomy): domain Bacteria; phylum Gemmatimonadota; class Gemmatimonadetes; order Gemmatimonadales; family Gemmatimonadaceae; genus Pseudogemmatithrix. The sequence goes on from CAZPJF010000184.1 coordinate 6,505, forward strand.
GCCGGTCGCGAGCGTCTCATCGAAGTTCGCGTCGAGCTCGAGGGTCAGGCCGAACTGGTCGAAGGTCACCGTCTGGCGGCCGGCGACGAGGCCGGTCACCGTCTGGCTCACGCCCGAGCCGTTCGTCACGGTCATCGAGCCGTTGGCCGTCTGCGTGATGTCGTAGTCGTCCGCGGCGGTGCCGTTGATGGTCGCCGAGAACACGCCCGTGCCGGCGGCCAGCGCCGTCGAGGCCGCGCCCGCGTCCACCACGTTGCCGAAGCCACCGTTCAGGAGCGTCTTGCCCTGGAACTTGGTGGTCGAGACGATCATGCTGATCTCGGTGCGGAGCTGCGCGAACTCCGCCTGGATCGCCGTGCGGCCGTCCGCATCGGTGTTGTCCGAGGCCGACTGCGTGGCGAGCTCCTTCATGCGCTCGAGGATCTTGCCGACCGTCTGCAGGCCGCCTTCCGCGACCGAGAGCAGCGAGTTCGCCTGCTCGGCGTTCTTCGCGGCCTGCGAGAGCGCGCGCGTGTCGGCGCGGAGCTTGTTCGCGATGCCGAGGCCCGCGGCGTCGTCGCCGGCCTTGTTGATGCGGAAGCCCGAGGAGAGCTTGGCCATCGAGCCGGCCACGTCCGCATTCACCTTGCCCAGGCTGCGGTACGCCTCGTTGGCGCTGACGTTCGTGTTGATACGCATAACGGGTGTTCCTCCGATGGAACGGTGTGTGGAG
>CAZPJF010000185.1:0-4035 GCA_964586095.1 uncultured Gemmatimonas sp.
TGCCATCACCCCGAGGTCCCCGCGCACCTCGCGGCGCTGCAGGCGGCCTCCGCGCACGCCCGCGCCGCCGGCCTGGCGGTCCACGCCGGCCACGGCCTCACGCTCGCCAACGTCGGCCCCGTGGCCGCCATCCCCGAGTGCGAGGAGCTCAACATCGGCCACGCGATCGTCGCCGATGCGGTCTTCGTCGGGCTCGCGGAGGCGGTGCGCCGCATGCGCGCGGCGATGGACGCCGCCCGGGCCCGTTGACCCGGTCGCCGCGGACGGCCACACTTCCCCTTCCGGTGCATTCCATGGACGTGCGACGCGCGGAGGCGCGATGACGGGCGGGCTGCTCGACTTCTTCACCCTCGAGGCCACCGAGTACGTCGACCAGCTCGATGCGCTGGTGACGCGCGCGAGCTCGTCGGCGCCGGACCCCGAGGGCTTCGCGCGGGCCGCCAAGGGCCTCCGGGGCGCCGCGACCATGGCCAAGGTGAAGGGGATCGCGGCGGTCGCGCAGGGGATCGAGCGCCTCGGGCACCAGGTGCGCGACGGCCGGCTGCCCTGGGACGCCGCCACCCGCGGCGTCGCCATCGCCGCCGTGGACGACCTCAAGTTCCTCGTGCGGGGGGTGCGCACCTGGGGCGAGGCGGAGGACAAGCGCGCGGCCGTGCGCGTCGCCGAGCTGGACCACCTCGCCCCGCGCGCGGAGAAGGTGATCCAGCGCGGCAAGGGCGCCGCGTTCCTCGCGCAGGCCGCCGCCGACGCCGCGGCCGGGCTCCTCGCCTACGCCGACAACCCGGGCGCCCCCGAGGCGTTCAGCGAGACCATGCAGCGCGTCCGCGCCCTGCGCGGGGTCGCCGCCCTCAAGGACCTCCCGCCGCTCGCGGAGGTCGTCGACGCGGTCGACGCCGCCGCCAAGCCGATCGAGCTGCGGCAGGAGGACGCGACCGCGGAGCGCCGCCGCCTCTTCCGCGCCGCGGCCCGCGTGCTGCTCGAGGGCGGCGAGGCCGTGCGCACCGGCGGCCTCCCGCCGACCGACACGGTCGCCGTCCGCGAGTTCGCGCACGCGGCGGAGACGATCCGCGCCGGCGAACGCGAGGCGGACGACGTCGTCCCGATCACCGCGCTCCTGCCGGCGGGCCCCGTGGGCGCGCACATCACCCCGGCGCCGAACCCGCCGACGACGGCCGCGCAGCGGTTCCGCCTCGAGGTCGTGAGCCAGGCGGAGCACCTCCGGCGGCTGGTGGCCGACGGCCGCGGCGCGATCGACGCCGCCACCCGCGACCGGGTGGGACGCGAACTGCGCACCGCCGTGCGGGCCCTGGCGCGCGCCGCGCAGAGCTTCTCGGCGACCGACATCGCCAACCTGTTCCTCGCCGCGGAGCGTGGCGCGGCCGCCCTCGACCAGCGCGCCCTCTGGGTCCTCGACGAGGCGGGCACGGAACTGAGCCGGCCCGGCGGCGGCCCCGAGGACGTGGCCCCCCGCTTCGCCAACCTCCTCGTGCGGCTGAACGGCACGCCGCCGGCGCCCGTCACGGCGACGCCGGCGCGCCAGCGCCGCGCCAACCCCACGCCGATCGCGGGCCTCACGAACGGCTTCGGCAAGGCGCCGCTCGGCACCAAGGGGGCGGAGCTGCAGCAGCTCCTCGCCTCCGGGATCGCCGGGCTCGATCCGCTCGGCACCGCGCAGCTGGCCGCACCGGCCTCCATGCCGGACGACGACGTGGTGCCGATCGAGGACCTGCTCTACCGCGGCAAGGACGCCCTCAAGGTCGCGATGGCGCTCGGCGAGCGGCTCCGCGACGCGAGCACCCCGGCGGACCCCGAGACGCTCGCCGAGCTGTACGACCTGCTCCAGCTCGCCTCGGCCGACTGATGCGACTCGACTGGCGCGGCGCGCTCGGCATCGTCCTGAGCGCGGCGCTGCTGTGGTACATCCTCGACGGGCACGTGGGCGAGGTGGTCCGCGTCCTCGCCGACTCCAACCTCTGGCTCTGGCTCGCCTGCACCGCGACGGCGACCGCGATCTTCCCGCTCCGCGCGCGCCGCTGGCAGGCGATCCTCGCCCCCGTGGCCGGGCGGATCCCGTTCGGGCCGCTCTGGCGCGCGACGGCCATCGGGATGATGGTCAACAACGTCTTCCCCATGCGCGCGGGCGAGTTCGCGCGCGCGTTCGCGATCTCGCGCGAGCGGAAGGACGTGCCGTTCACCACGGCCTTCGCGTCCCTCGCCGTCGACCGCCTCTTCGACGGCGTCGTCGTCATCGCGCTCATGCTGCTCGGCACCCTCGACCCGCGCTTCCCGGCGGACGCCTCGATCCTCGGGCTCAGCGCCGGCCGCTTCGCCGCGTCGGCGGGCGTCTTCCTGTTCGCCGTGCTGGTGGGGCTCTACGCCTTCGTGCTCTTCCCCGCCCTCATGCTCGGGCTCGCCGAGCGGGTGGGCGGGCTGGTGTCCCCGGCCTTCGGCCAGAAGCTGCGGAGGCTCGGCGAGACCTTCACCGCGGGGCTCGGCGTCCTCCGCAGCCCGCGGCTCGCGCTCGAGGTCGGGGTCTGGGCCGTGCTGCACTGGCTCTGCAACGCGCTCGCGTTCTACTTCGGGTTCCTCGCGCTCGGGATCGACGCGCCCTTCTCCGCCGCGCTGTTCATCAATGGCATCGTCGCGCTCGGCGTCTCGGTGCCGGCCGCGCCGGGGTTCTTCGGCGTGTTCGAGGCGGCGGCGTCGATCGGGCTCAAGATCTACGGCGTGGGCGAAGCGGTGGCGGTGAGCTGGGGGCTCGGCTTCCACATCCTCTCGTTCATCCCGATCACGGTCATCGGCGCCTGGTACTTCACGCGGCTGCACCTGCACGTGAGCGACCTCGCCGCACCGCCCGGCGCACCATCCGCCGCGGCCCCGGACGCGTGACGACCACGGCGGCGACCCTCGAGGCGCAGGCGAAGATCAACCTCGCCCTGCGGATCCTCGCGCGGGAGGAGGGGGGCTACCATCAGCTCGAGACGCTGTTCGCGCGCATCGACCTGGCCGACACCGTCCGCGTGGCCACGGACACCTCGGCGCGCGAGCTGCACTGCGCGGGCGCCGACGTCGGACCGCCGGAACGCAACCTCGCGTGGCGCGCCGCCCTCGCCTACGCGGAGGAGGCGGGGTGGCCGCGCGGGTTCCGCATCGACGTCGAAAAGCGGATCCCGGTGGGCGGCGGACTCGGCGGCGGGAGCGCCGACGCCGGGGCCGTGCTCCGGATCCTGAACGCGATCAATCCACAGCCGCTCTCCGACGCGTCGCTCGCGACGCTGGCCTTCCGGCTCGGCGCGGACGTGCCGTTCGTGGCGACGGACGCCCCCTTCGCGCTCGCGTGGGGGCGAGGGGAGCGGCTGCTGGCGCTCAACCCGCTGCCGGCGCGGGAGGTGCTGCTCTGCCTCCCTCCGTTCGGCGTGGAGACGGCGGCGGCGTTCCAGTGGATCGCCGAGTCGCGCGCGGAGGACCCGCTGCGGGCGCCGGCCCCGCTGCGGACGGCCGACCTCGACCGCTGGGAGGGGATCACGCGCCTCGCGCACAACGACTTCGAGTCGCCGGTGATCCACCGGCACCCCTCCATCGCCACCAGTCTCGAGGGGCTCGTGCAGGCGGGGGCGCGGATCGCGCGGATGAGCGGGTCGGGGTCGACGGTGTTCGGGGTGTTCGACCGGCGGCCGCCGGCGCGGCTGGCGGGCCTGCCGGAGGGGACGCGGGTGCTGCCGACGCGGACCCTGACGCACGTCGCGCAGGTCCGGCCGCTCGACTAGTTTCGAGGCTGAGCCTGCTGCCCCTTCGTCCAATGGCAGGACATCGCACTTTGGATGCGAGAATGGTGGTTCGAATCCACCAGGGGCAATGCCGAGCCCCCTGCCGTCCGGCCACGGGCCGGGCTAGGTTTCAGGGCTGTTCGAGGCGCCTCGGGGCTGATGCGGCCACCGTGGGCTAACCTCTGCCCTGAACGCCCCTTAGGAACTCCCCCAATGGACGGCTTGGCGGTCCCCATCCACGGTTTCCGCGTGCTCACCGGCACGGCCA
>CAZPJF010000185.1:4135-7169 GCA_964586095.1 uncultured Gemmatimonas sp.
ATGGACGGCTTGGCGGTCCCCATCCACGGTTTCCGCGTGCTCACCGGCACGGCCAATCGGCCGCTCGCCGAGGAGATCGCCCGGGCATTGGGCACCGACCTCACCAAGACCACGGTCTCGCGCTTCGCCGACGGCGAGGTATTCGTCCGGTGCGACGAGAACGTCCGCGGCGCGGACGTGTTCATCGTGCAGCCGACGAACCCGCCGGCGGACAACATCATGGAGCTGCTGCTCCTGGTGGACGCGGCCCGGCGGGCGTCGGCGGCGCGCGTGACCTGCGTGCTGCCGTACTACGGCTACGCGCGGCAGGACCGCAAGGACCAGCCGCGGGTGGCGATCGGCGCCAAGCTGATGGCCAACATGATCATGCGGGCCGGCGCGGACCGCGTGCTCGGACTCGACTTCCACGCGCACCAGCTGCAGGGGTTCTTCGACATCCCGGTGGACCACCTGTACGCGGCGCCGGTGTTCACGGCGCACTACCGGAAGAAGAAGCTGCAGGACCTGGTGGTGGTGGCGCCGGACGTCGGCTCGGCCAAGATGGCGCGCGGGTTCGCCAAGCGGCTGAACGCCTCGCTGGCGATCATCGACAAGCGCCGCCCGCAGGCGAACGTGGCCGAGGTGGTGAACGTGGTGGGCGAGGTGGAGGGGAAGGACTGCATCCTCGCCGACGACATGATCGACACGGCCGGGACGGTGTCGGAGGCGGCCCGCGCGCTGAAGAACCTCGGCGCGCGCGACATCTACGTGTGCGCGACGCACGCGCTGCTGAGCGGGCCCGCGGTGGAGCGGCTCAGCTCCGCGCCGATCACCGAGGTGGCGGTCACCAACACCATCGAGATCCCGGAGTCGCGGCGCTTCTCGACGCTCACGGTGCTGAGCGTGGGGGACCTGCTGGCGAAGGCGATCCGGTTCACGCATTCGGACCAGTCGGTGAGTTCGTTGTTCGAGTAGGCAGCAGGCAGTGGGCAGGAACGGCGATGCGGGGTGGTCGCCGGTGCAGGATGCAGGATGCGGTACCGGATGCGGTGCTGGGGGGAGTGCAGCGCGCGGGCAGTGCGCTCACGGCTCACCTCTCATGGCCCACATCCGCCTTTGTCGCGCGCCGCCGGGCCGGACCTACCGGGCACCCACGTAGCGCGCCGTTCAACATGAGGTAGTTCCCGATGGCTTCCGTTCCGTTCTCCGCGACCCGCCGCGCCGACACCGGCAAGGGCGTCGCCCGCAAGCTCCGCGCGGCCGGCAAGGTCCCCGCGATCATCTATGGCCATGCGCGCGAGCCGCAGCCGCTCGCGCTCGATGCGCACCTGCTCTCGCTGCTGCTCGAGAAGCACCCGTACCAGAGCACCGTGATCGCGCTCTCGATCGACGGCACCACGAGCAACACGCTCATCCGCGAGATCCAGCGCCACCCGTTCAAGAAGCAGATCGTGCACGTCGACTTCCAGGAGCTCGTGGCCGGCGAGAAGGTCACGGTACCGGTGCCGCTGCAGTTCGCGGGCACGCCCGAGGGCGTCCGGCACGGCGGCGGGCTGCTCGACCAGGTGCTGCATGAGCTCGAGGTCTCGGTCGACCCGGCGAGCATCCCGCACCACATCGTCGTGGACGTGACCGCGCTCACGATCGGGCACTCGATCCACGCCGGCGAGGTCGCGCTCCCGCCGGGGTGCACGCTCGTCACCGATGCCGACGCGACGGTCTGCGTCTGCTCGGCGCCGAAGGTCGAGGCCGAGCCGGCCGCGGCCGAGGCGGCGGCGCCGGCCGAGCCGGAGCTCATCCGCAAGACGAAGGCCGACGACGAGGCCGCCGAGAAGTAAGGCGCGGCTCCACCCGGCGGCACGCGCCCTGCGATGAAGGTCATCCTCGGACTCGGCAACCCGGGCAAGGAGTACGCGGACACGCGCCACAACGTCGGCTGGTGGGTGGTCGACCACCTCGCCGACGCGTGGCGGACGGACGGCTGGCGCAAGGACGGCGAGGCCCTGACCAGTTCGGGCCTCGTCGGCACCGTGAAGGTGCGGCTCGTGAAGCCGCAGACGTTCATGAACCTCTCGGGGGCGGTCCTCAAGCCCTGGCTCCGGCGCCCGTTCTGGGCGGCGGCCACCGACCTGATGGTCGTCTCCGACGAGGTGCAGCTCCCCGTGGGCGCCTATCGCTTCCGGCCCAAGGGGTCCGCGGGTGGACACAACGGCCTCAAGAGCATCGAGCAGGCGCTCAGGAGCCAGGACTATGCGCGCCTCCGGGTGGGCGTGGGACCGGCCGAGGCCGAGCGCCGCGTGGGCGACCTCGCGGATTTCGTGTTGGGTGCATTCGGGAAGGGAGAGGCGTCGGACGTCCGCGCCCTGCTCCCGACCCTGGAGGAGGCCCTGCGGTGCTGGCTGACCGAGGGCATCACGCCGGTGATGAACCGATTCAACCGCTGAACCACCTTCAACCACTCCCCCATGCTTGAGAACCTGACGATGTACGCCCTTGGGATCGGGGTGGCGGGCCTCGTGGCCTGCTTCCTGACCTACCAGGGCATCGTCCGCAACGGTGCGGGCTCGCAGGCGATGCAGGACCTCGCCCAGCAGATCCAGCTCGGCGCGATGGCCTTCCTGAAGCGCGAGTACACGGTGCTGCTGCCGTTCCTGCTCGTCGTCGCCGCGCTCCTCGCGTACGCGATCAACACCCCGACCGGCATCGCCTACATCCTGGGTGGCCTCTGTTCGATCGCCGCCGGCTGGGCGGGGATGACGGCGGCGACCAAGGCGAACGTGCGGACCTCCGAGGCGGCGCGCGCGAGCGGCCAGGCCGCCGCGCTCCGGATCGCGTTCGGCGGCGGCGCCGTGATGGGCCTCGCGGTCGCGGCCCTCGGGCTCCTCGGCATCGCGGTGATCTTCGTCTGGCAGAAGGAGCTCCTCGGCACCACCGGCTTCAAGGCGTTCGGCGAGATCATCTCGGGCTTCGCGATGGGGGCGAGCTCGATCGCCCTCTTCGCCCGCGTGGGCGGCGGCATCTACACCAAGGCCGCCGACGTCGGCGCCGACCTCGT
>CAZPJF010000186.1:0-7003 GCA_964586095.1 uncultured Gemmatimonas sp.
GCGCCCTCGCCGACCGCCTCCACGCGGCCGGCGGCCGCATCACCGCCGAGCTCCGGAAGGTGATCGTGGGCCAGGACGCCGTGGTGGAGCAGGCGCTCATCGCGCTCTTCGCCGGCGGCAACTGCCTGCTGGTGGGCGTGCCGGGGCTCGCCAAGACGCTCCTCATCTCGACGCTCGCCCGCGCGCTCGACCTCAAGTTCTCGCGGATCCAGTTCACGCCGGACCTCATGCCGAGCGACGTCACCGGCACCGACGTGATCCAGGACGATCCGGCGACCGGGCAGCGGCGGCTCGCGTTCATGCCGGGCCCCGTGTTCGCCAACGTCCTCCTCGCCGACGAGGTGAACCGCACGCCGCCCAAGACGCAGTCGGCGCTGCTCGAGGCGATGCAGGAGCGGCGCGTGACCGTGCAGGGGCGCACCTACGACCTCGAGCCGCCGTTCTTCGTGTTCGCGACGCAGAACCCGATCGAGCTCGAGGGCACCTACCCGCTCCCCGAGGCGCAGCTCGACCGCTTCATGCTCGAGGTCTACCTCGACTACCTCCCCGAGGAGGACGAGGTGGCGGTGGTGAAGGCGACGACGGCGCTGCCGCCGGAGGCGGTGCGCCCGGTGGTGACGCGCGAGGAGATCATCGCGTTCCAGCGCGTGGTGCGGCGCGTCCCCGTCGCCGACGCGGTGACGCGCTACGCCGTCGCGCTCGTGCGCACCTCGCGGCCGGGCCCGGCCGCGCCCGAGTTCGTGCGGCAGTACGTGAACTACGGCGCCTCGGTGCGCGCGGCGCAGGCGCTCATCCTGGGCGCCAAGGCGCGGGCGCTGCTGCAGGGCCGCGCACACGTGGGCTACGAGGACGTGCAGGCCCTCGCGCGCCCCGTGCTGCGCCACCGCGTGATCCTGAACTTCCAGGCCCAGAGCGAGAAGTTCACCACCGACCAGCTGGTGGAGCGGCTCGTCGCCGCCGTGCCCACGCCGAGGTCGACGCTGTAGCGCCCCCGCGGCGCGATGCCGCCGCCCGTCCCGCCCGATCCCCGACGCCCCGCCCTCCTCCTCCTCGCGCCCATCCCCGGTGTCCTCCCCCGAGACCCTCCTCGATCCCGCGCTCCTGAGCCGGATCTCCGACCTGCCGCTCCTCGCGCGTACGGTCGTGGACGGGTTCATGCACGGCCTGCACCGCAGCGCACGGAAGGGGCTGAGCCTCGACTTCGCCGAGCACCGGCAGTACCAGCCCGGCGATGACCTGCGGCGCATCGACTGGAAGGCGTACGCGCGCACCGACCGCTTCTACGTGAAGGAGTACGAGGCCGACACGAACGCCGGCGTGCTCTTCGCCCTCGACGTCACCGGCTCGATGGACTACGCCAGCGGCGCGGTCAACAAGTTCGCGTACGCGCGGATGCTCGTCGCCTCGCTCGCGTGGCTCTCGCAGCGCCAGGGCGACCGCGTGGGCCTCGCGACCTTCACCGACCGCCTCGTCGAGATGGTGCCGCCGAGCACGCGGCACCTGCAGCTCATCCTCCATGCGCTCGGCCGGGCGCGGCCGCAGGGGGAAGGCAAGCTCCCGCTCGCCATCGACCGCGTGGCCGACGTCCATGCGCGGCCGGGGATCGTGGTGCTCGTCACCGACTGCTACGAGGATCCGGGGGCGATCGGGCGCGCCGTCGACACGCTGCGCGCGCGCGGCCACGACGTGCTCGTCTTCCACCTGCTCGACCGCGCGGAGGAGGAGTTCCCGTTCGACGCCGCGGCGGTCTTCGAGGACGGCGAGAGCGGGCTGCGCCTCCCGCTCCGGCCGGACGAGGTGCGCGCGCGGTACCAGCGGCTCTGGAGCGCGCACCGCGCGGCACTCGAGCGGCGCTTCGCGGCGGCCGGTGTCGACTACATCCCGGTCCGCACCGACGAGCCGCTCGACCGCGCGCTCTACGCGTACCTCGACCACCGCCTCTCGCGGAGCCGGGTGCGCTGATGGGCTTCCTCGTCCCCGCCTTCCTCGCCGGCCTCGCCGCGCTGGGCATCCCGCTCTGGATGCACCTGCGCGACCGCAACGAGGAGACGCCCACGCGGTTCCCGTCGCTGATGTTCCTCGTGCGGCTCCCCATCCGCACCTCCGACCGCCGGCGCGTCACCGACGTGCCGCTCCTGCTGCTGCGCGCGCTCGCGGTCGCGCTCCTCGTCGTCGCCTTCGCCCGGCCCTTCTTCGGCCCGGTGGAGTCCGCCACGGCCGACGGGCGCGCGCGCAACGTCGTGCTGCTCCTCGACCGCTCGATGTCGATGGGCTACGCGGGCACCTGGGCCGCGGCGCAGGACTCGGCGCGCGCGGTGCTCGCTGCGCTCGGCGCGGCCGACCAGGTCGCGCTCGTGACCTTCGACGAGGAGGCGACGCTCTCGCAGCCCTGGACCCGCGACAAGGCCGCCGTCCGCGCGCTCGTCGAGGCGACGCAGCCGGTGGGGCGCGCGACCCGGTTCGGGGCGGCGCTCCGCGTGGCACGGTCCGCGCTGGTGAGCGCCCCCGCCGGCGCGCCGGAGTTCGTGATCGTCTCCGACCTCCAGCGCAGCGGGCTGGCCGGGGTCGCCGGGCTCGACCTCCCCAAGGGCCTGCCGATGCGCGTCGTGCAGGTCGCGGCGGCGTCGCGCCCCAACACGAGCCTGCGGGCGGTCGAGGCGCGGCGCATTCCCGACGGGCCGCGCGTCCAGCTCGGCGTGCAGGTCCGGGTCGTGACGCGGGACCTTCCGGGGCCCCGCCCAGCGCGCCTCACGCTGGCGCTCGCCGGGCGCGAGGTCGCGTCGCGCACCGCCACGCTCCAGCCCAATGGCGAGCTGACCGTCGCCTTCGACCCCGTCGCCGCCCCCGCGACGGCGGCCGAAGCGTTGGTGACCATTGAACCGGACGCGCTCCCCGCCGACGACCGGCTCCACTTCGTGCTCCCCGCGGACGATGGCCTCGTGGTGCTGCTCGTGCAGCCGGACGACCTCGCGCGCGACGAGACGCTCTACCTCGAGCGCGCGCTCGCGATCGGCCGCGCGCCCGCGGTGCGCGTGGAGCGGCGGCGGCCCGGCACCCTCGACGCGGCGGCGCTCGCGCGGGCGGCGCTGGTCCTCTTCTGGGACGTCGCGCCGCCCGCCAGCGCCGCGCTCGAGCGCTGGGTCGAGGAGGGCGGCGGCGTCGTCGTCCTCGCCGGGCCGCGCCTCGGGGCGCGACGCGGCCTCCAGCTCGCGGCGCTCGGGCGGGTCGACGGCCTCGCCGACCGCCGGGCCGCCGGCGGTGCGGGCCTCGGGGACGTGCGCGCCGAGCACCCGCTCTTCGCACCGTTCCGCTCGGCGTCGGCCGCGCTGGCCGCGCCGCGCTTCCATCGATACACGCGGCTCGAGGCGGCCGTCGGAGCCGATGTCCTCGCGCGGTTCGACGACGGCGCGCCCGCGGTGCTCGAGCGCCGCCAGGGTGAAGGGCGCGTGCTCCTCCTCACCCTCGGCTTCGATGTCCGCGAGAGCGACCTGCCGCTCCAGCCGGCGTTCCTGCCGCTCGCCCGGCGGCTCGTCCTCCACGGCGGCGGGCACGAGGCGACCCCGCTCTGGCGGACCACCGGCGAGAGCTGGCTCCCGCGCGGCGTGCGGCGCGACGTGGTGGTCGCCGACCCCGAGGGACGGCTGGACCGCCCCGCCGCCGGCACGCCGGCGGTGATCCTTGAACGGGTGGGGGTGTACGCCGCGTATGAGGGACGGGTGGACGGCGCCCCGCGCGATCGCGTCGCGGTGAACGTCCCCGCCCCCGAGTCGGAACTCGTCACCGCGGCGGCCAGCGAACTGCTGCTGGGCGTGGGCGAGAGCGCCGACACGACGCTGCACGGCCTGACCGCCCCCACCTCGATCGAACTCGAATCGCGCCAGCGGGCTTGGCGCTGGCTCGTCCTGCTCGCCGCCGCCCTCCTCCTCGCCGAGACGATCCTCGCCTCGCGGGGCTGGCGCGGCCGGGCGCGGCGCGCCACCATCGTGGAACCCGAGCGGAGCACGGGATGACGTCAGCGGCGCACCTCCAGCACCTCCTCGCGACCCTCCGCCGCCAGCGGCAGCGCCGCCTCCTCCTCGAGGCGGCGGGCATCGTGGTGATCGCGCTCGTGGCGGCGATCCTCGTCGGGCTCGCGGTCACCACCTTCGTGGGCCGCACCGGCACCGGCGTCCTCGCCGCGCGGCTCGTGGGCTACGGCATCGTGCTCGGGGTCATCGCGCGCTGGCTCGTGCTGCCGCTGGTGCGCAAGGCGAGCGACGCCGACTTCGCGCTCTATGTGGAGACGCACGCGCCGGGGCTGCGGCAGGCGCTGCTCTCCGCCGTGCACGAGTTGCACCAGCCCGCGACGGCGCAGGCCTCGCCGGCGCTCGCGGCGCGGGTCGTCGACCAGGCGGCGCGCGCGCTCACCCCGATCGCCGCGGGGCGCGTCATCGAGCGCCCGCGGGAGCGGCGCGCGACGCGCGTCCTCGGGGGCGCGGTGGCGGCGGCGGTCCTGCTGCTCGCGTTCGGGCCGGCCGCCCTGCGCGACTCGGCGCGGATCCTCTTCTCGCCTTGGTCGGTCGCGATCGCCGCCACGCCGCCGGCGCCCGCCGTGAGCGTGGAGCCCGGCGACGCCGACGTCCCGCGCGGCGGCGCGCTCGACGTGCACGCCGCGCTCGCGCACTTCTCGGCGGACCACGCCGAGCTCGTCTTCCGCGCCGACAGCATGGCCGAGTGGACCCGCGTGCCCATGGGCCGCGACTCGGCCGAGGCGCGCTTCAGCGGCCGGCTCTTCGACCTCCTCGCCGACACCGAGTACTACGTCGAGGCGATGGGCGTGCGGAGCGCCACCTACCGCCTGCGCGTGACCGACCTCCCCGCCGTCACCAAGCTCGCCGTCGAGCTGCGCTTCCCCGCGTTCACGGGGCTCCCGGCGGAGCGCGAGGAGGACGGTGGGGACATCGCGGCGGTGGCCGGCACCGTCGCGATCATCGAACCGCAGGTCACGCGACCGGTGCGCGGGGGCACGCTCACCTTCGACGATGGGCGCACCGTGCCGCTCGTCGCCGACTCGGCGGGCCGGCTGCGCGGCCGATTCACGCTGGCGCGGAGCGGGTTCTATCGCGTCGACCTCGAGTCCGAGGACGGCCGCAGGGTCACCGGCGGCGTGCAGTACATCGTCGACGTGCTCGACGACCGCGGCCCCGAGGTGCGCATCGGCACGCCCGGCCGCGACACCAAGGTCACGGCGCTCGAGGAGGTCACCATCGAGGCCAGGGCGAGCGACGACTTCGGCGTGGCCGCGCTCGAGCTGCGCTACCGCGTGAACGGCGGCGAGGAGCGCGTCGTCCCGCTCGCGCGGCATGCGGCGCCCACCGCGGAGACGCAGGCCGCGCACACGCTCCTCCTCGAGGATCTCGGCCTCCAGCCCGGCGACCTCGTCGCGTACAACGCCGTCGCGCGCGATGCGACCGGCCATGAGGCGCTGAGCGACGTCTACTTCCTCGAGGTGCGCCCCTGGTCGCGCAACTACCGCGAGGCCGAGTCGGGCGGCGGTGGCGGCGGTGGGGGCGGCGGCGAGAACCCGGGCGACTTCGTGCAGCGCCAGCGCGACGTGGTGGCGGGCACCTACAACTGGGTGCGCGACAGCGCCAGGTCCCCCGAGCGGCAGCGCAACGAGGACGCGACGACGCTGGCCATCTCGCAGGGGAGCCTGCGCGAGGACGTGGCGACGCTCGCCCAGCGGCTGCTCGAGCGCGGGATCACGAAGGAGGACTCGACGTTCGCGCAGATCCGCGACGCGCTCGTCGCCGCGGTCGCGGAGATGAAGGCCGCCGAGGAGCGGCTCGGGCTCCGTGACGGCCGGGGCGCGCTCCCGAGCGAGGAGAAGGCCCTCCGCGCGCTCCAGCGCGCCGATGCGATCTACCGCGACGTGCAGGTGCAGCGCGGCGAGCAGCAGGGCGGTGGGAGCGGCGGCGGCGGAGGCCAGCGCTCGGAGGACCTCGCCGACCTGTTCGAACTCGAGAACGACCGGATGCGCAACCAGTACGAGGCGGTGCAGCAGCAGTCCTCGGCCGGGCAGGCGCAGGAGGTCGACGAGACGCTCGAGCGGCTCCGGCAGCTCGCGGCGCGGCAGCAGCAGGAGAACGAGCGCATGCAGCGCCAGGCCGAGGCGATGCGCGAGCGCATGGGCCGGCAGGCCGGCGGCGGGGGCGGCGGCGCGCAGCGCGAACTGGCGCGCCAGGCGGAGGAGGAGGCGCGGCGGCTCGAACGGCTCGCGCGGGAGCAGCAGTCGCAGGAGCTCCAGCAGGCCGCGCAGCAGATGCAGCGCGCCGCGGACGCCATGCGGCAGGCCGCGGGCGGCTCGCAGGCGCAGGGGAACCAGGCGCTCGAGGAGCTCAATCGCGCCGCGCGCCGCATCGAGGGCGCGCGCAACGAGGGGATCGCGCGCGACGTGCAGCGGCTCGCCGAGCAGGCCGAGGCGGCGCAGCAGCGGCAACGCGAGATCGCGGAGGGCGTGAGGCAGCTGCAGGGGATGCAGGGCGCCGACCGCGCGCAGCGGATGCAGCAACTGAACGAGGCCAAGGACCAGCTCACGCGCGACGTCCAGCAGCTCGAGAGCGAGACGGATCGCGCGGCGCGCGAGGGGCGGCGCGACCAGCCGGGCGCCTCGCGCGAGCTCCGCGAGGCGGCGGAGGCGCTCCGCGACCAGCGGGTGCGCGACAAGATCCAGTTCTCCAAGAACGTGATCGCGCGCGGCTCGCCCGAGTACGCGAACGCGTTCGAGGAGCAGATCGGCGCGAACATCGGCGAGGCGGTGGAGAACCTGCGGGAGGCGGTCGGGGCGCTCGCGGGCGAGTCGGCCGAGACGCGGCGCGAGCGGACGCTCGAGTCGGCGCGGGAGCTCGTGCGGGGGCTCGAGGCCATGCGCGAGCGGATGCGGGGCGATTCGGCTCAGGGGGCGCAGGGAGCACAGGGTGCTGCCGGGCGCGAGGGGCAGCGGGGACAGCAGGGCCAGCAGGGC
>CAZPJF010000187.1:0-7000 GCA_964586095.1 uncultured Gemmatimonas sp.
GGAGCCGCTCACGTTCGAGAACGTCCACCTGAGCACGCGGAGCTACAAGTGAGCGCGAAGGGACTCAACCTCACGTTGCACGTCTGGCGCCAGCAGGGTCCGAACGCGCCGGGCAAGTTCGTCGACTACCCGGCCAAGGGCATCAGCCCGGACATGAGCTTCCTCGAGATGCTCGACGTGGTGAACGAGCGGCTCATCGAGAAGGGGGAGGAGCCGATCGCGTTCGACCACGACTGCCGCGAGGGGATCTGCGGGTCGTGCGGGCTGATGATCAACGGGGCGGCGCACGGGCCGATGAAGCTGACGACGGCCTGCCAGCTGCACATGCGGAGCTTCAAGGACGGCGACGAGATCTGGATCGAGCCGTGGCGGGCGAAGGCGTTCCCGGTGGTGAAGGACCTGGTGGTGGACCGGGGCGCGTTCGACCGGATCATCCAGGCGGGGGGCTACATCTCGGCGCCGACCGGGACGCCGCAGGACGCGAACGCGCTGCCGATCGGCAAGCCGGACGCGGACCTCGCGATGGACAACGCGGCCTGCATCGGGTGCGGGGCGTGCGTGGCGGCCTGCCCGAACGCGTCGGCGTCGCTGTTCACGGCGGCCAAGGTGACGCACCTGGCGGTGCTGCCGCAGGGCCAGCCGGAGCGCCTGAAGCGCGCGCTGGCGATGGTCGAGCAGATGGACCTGGAGGGCTTCGGGGGGTGCACCCTGTTCGGGGAGTGCCAGGAGGCGTGCCCGAAGGGGATCTCGATCGATGCGATCATGCAGATGAACCGGGATTTCGTGCTGGCGAGTGCGACCAAGGTGGAAGTCAAGGAGTGGTCCGGGTCCGCGTGACCGGTTAGCTTTCGGGTTCTCTCACGCGGGCGACAAATGATCAAGGGTTTCGAGTTCGAGGACGGTACCAGGAAGTACACCTGCACCGTCGAGTCGCCGCGGCAGGCTCCCGACGACGCGTGGTGGTGGTTCGCCGTCAGCGGCGACCAGCAGCGCTACGCGCCGTTCCGGGCGGAGTCCGGGGACACGCGGCAGTCGGTGCGCGACCGGGTGGTGGCGTTCTACGAGAACCGGCTGTTCCAGCTGACGCAGCCGACGGTGCGGGGCGGGCATTGGGCGCGCCGGCAGGGTCCTGCGGCCGCGCCCGCGGCGGGAGCGGCGCCGGCGGTGGCCGCACCGATCGCCCAGGCGAGCGTCCCTCCGCAGGCCGGGACCGCGACCGCCAAGAAGTCCGCGAAGTTGGCCTGAGGGGCCGGGGAGGGATGCCCGCGGGGCATCGGTTGAGCGAAATTGCGGGATGTCGAATCCCTCCCTGTACCGTGCCCTTCCCGCCGCGCGCCGCGTGGCGCTCCTCACCAAGCTGATCTCCGAGCGCAAGGAGACGCGTGCGCTCTTCATCCAGCGGATGACGAAGCGCGGTGGCTTCCGAGCCGTCACGCTCCTCCAATGGCCGGCGGCGAAGCTCGCCGCCGAGGCCGTGCGCCTGAACGTGCAGACCGCCGATGACGAACTGGACCTGCTGCAGGCGCTCTACGTGGACGTGGAGCCGGCGATCCAGGCGGCGTTCCTCGAGGCGGCTGGGGTCAAGGCTGCGGGTGCGGTGATCGACGAGTCGCTGCAGCCGCCGTTCGCGAGCGCGGAGGCGGTGGCGCGCGCGGCAGGAGTGATCCGGGCGCGGTTCGGGGAGGATGCGGAGCACTACCTGCGCACCATCGCCCGGTACAACGCGGCCGGCTGGCCGGGGGTCGAAGGGCTCGTGGCCATCGGCGCCGGGCAAGGCTGAAACGGCACGATCGGGGTGACGTGCGCCGGCGAGTCTGACCCGGCTCGGACGTCGCGGTGACGCAGCGCGGAACTCGCGCGAGTTCTCTAGCGCTCCGCCTTCCGGGTCGGTAAGCTCTTGCCGTCCCGGCGACAGGAGGTGGCCGGTTGTCGCGTTCCCCGTTCTGGATCGAACGAGCTGCCTGGGCGTGCGTGCGACTGACGCGCGAGAGGCACGCCGTGCTCCGGGCCGCGCTCGTGGTCCTCGCGCTCACGGCGACGCAGGCGACCCTGCCTCGGGAGTCTCACGGGCAGAGCCCGCGTCGCATCGACGGTCGGGTCGTCGATGATCAGGGCACCGCGCTGGCGGGCGTGCGTGTCCGCTGGTTCGGCGTCGGGGCGCAGACGGCGACGGTCATGACCGACTCGTTGGGGCGGTTCCGCTTTTCGCAGCTGCCGCCGGACACGCTGCGGCTCATCGCGGATCGCGTCGGGTACCAGCCGACGACCGCGGAGGTGGTCATCAAGGACTCGACCACGCGATCGCTGACGATCACGTTGGCGGCGCTCCGCGATGCGGTCGACTCCCTCGCCCTCGAACCGGTGGTGCAGGCGCCGGACTCGAACGACTACCGGGCGCTGGTACCCACGACCGCCGTCCTGCGCGTGCGCGCCGTGCGGCCGAGGCCGGTGATCATGCGGCGCGGCGGGGCGGTGTGGGTGCGCGTCTTTCCCGACGTGCTGCTGCGCCTGCAGGTGAACGCGGTGTCCTCGCCCGGTGACGGGCGCCAGGACGCCCGAGGCGACGTGCGCAGGGTCAGCGACGACGCGCCGGGCGAAGCGGTGCTCGTGGTGCGCGGGCGCGACCTGACCGCGGACTTCACCTTCGGACGTCGCGCGTACCTGATCCGGCCGCGCGCGAACGGCACGCACGTGGTGATGGAGGTCGACCTCGCGCTCCTCACGCCGCCGCGTGTTCCGAGGCCGCCCGCCCCGGCGCCGCCGGAGGAACTGGGGGGGCCGTTTCGCGATGCGTCGCCGGCGTGGTTCGGATCCGGCGAGCAGTCGCTCGCGTCGCTTTTCGCGTCGCTCTCCGCGTCGTCGCGCCCCGCGCTGGTCACGCCGTCCGCGCTGGGGGACCTCGCGTGCCACGACGAGGAGTCGGATGTGGACGTCGGCCGACGGCCGCAGGTGCGAGTGCTCGTGGCCTACACACCGGCCGCGCGCGACGAGCAATCCGGCACGACCGCGCCGTCCGACACGGCGAAGATCATCGACCTCATCCGCAACGCGATCCTGAAGACCCAGGACGCGCTCGACCGGAGCGAGGTGGGAGTCGATGTGGCGCTCGCCGGTACGGTCCTCCTCGACGTCGTCGACGACGGGAGCCTCTACGGGACCTTCGGCTTCCTCGACCTCGTGCTGAACAGCCCGAGCGCGGCCGCGGTCGCCGTCCGCACGGCGCGTGATCGCTTCGCTGCCGACGCGATCGGTGTCGTGAATGCGGGCGCCATCGGCGGCACCGCGGGACACACCACGTGGCCGCGACCGGGGTTCGCGGACTCGGCCGTGTTCGTGACGGCGGTCGGGGACATCAACGCGGGCTTCGAGTTCGTCCACGAGTTCGGGCACATCCTGGGGGCACAGGACCCTCGGCCCCTGGACGCACGGGCGAACCGCCCGCCCGTGCCGTACGCCGCCGCCATCCGGTGCGTGGCGTGCGAGAAGCTGCCGGGGACGTCCACCGACCTGAAGGAGGCCCTCGGCGTGGGGTGGGTCACCGTGATGGAGTATCCCAACGACGTCATGGGGCTGGAGGCGATCGGGCTGGATGCGAACAAGTACAAGGAGTACCGCATCAACCGATTCTCCAATCCGGACGTCCGATACAATGCCGTGCCGTCCAATCCGGCGTTCGATCGGCCAACGGGCGTGCCGATCGGGAAGGCGGGCGCCGCTGATCACCGGGCGGTGCTCCAGCACGCGGCGGGGACCGTGGCGGCCTTTCGCCGCACGCCGGTCTGGCTCGTGGCGGCGTCGGGTGCCGGGCCGTGGGCCGAGCGGCACGTCGCCACGGAGCGCCGGGACGAGATCCGCCTGGCCGACCTCGACGGTGACGGACTCGCCGACGCGGTGGCGCTGGATCCTGATGGCGGTTGGCGGTGGTCCCGCAGCACACGCTCCGCCTTCGAGCGCCGCGGCCCGTCGGCTGGGGCTCCGGACCTGCCGCTCGCCGCGTTCCGCTTCGCGGATGTGGACGGCGACCGCTCGGATGATGTCTTCTGGATCTCACCGACGACGGGGGACTGGATGTACTCGGCGAGCGGCATCGGGCCGGCCAAGCTGCTGCGGACGAACAACCCGCCGAGCGCCATCACCATCGAGGACATCGTGTTCGGCGACTTCGTCGGCGATGCCCGAGCGGACGTGTTCGTCTCTGATGCGTCCACCGGAACCTGGCGGGTGTCCTCCGGCGGCAGCGGCCCGTGGCAGGACTACAACCCGATCTCGTTCTCCCAGCGCGTGCCCACCTCCGCGCTGCGCTTCGGGCAGTTCGGCGGCGATGCACGCACCGACGTGCTGCAGGTGCGGGCAGGCGATCCGAACGGCGCCGGCGCACACTGGCTGCTGCATGTCAACGGCGTGGCGAAGGCGACCCAGCTGCACCTGGGCGAGGATCCACCGACGTCCCTCGACCAGATCGCGGTCGGCGAGTTCGACGGCGACCTGAGCGCGCGCGACGTCCTGGTGGTGGACGGCGAGCGCTGGCGGGTCTCCGCCGGCGGGAGCGGCCCGCTGGTCGAGATCAAGCGGTCCTGCCATCGGCTCACGCAGCTCTGGCTCGCGGACATCGACGGCGACCGCATCACGGACGTCCTGCGGACGGGGATGCGGCCGTGACCGAACCGGGCAGCGGTCGGAGCGAGTCGGCGTCGCGATCGATCGTGACCGAGCTCGCCCGCGTCCTCGCGGGACGGTACGACGAGCTGGTCGAGGTCGGCCGCGGCGGCATGGCGCTGGTGTTCCGCGCGCGCGACATCCGGCACTCCCGTGCGGTCGCGGTCAAGGTGCTGCGCCCCGAGCTCTCGGCGGGACTCAACGCCGAGCGGTTCGCCCGTGAGATCGAGATGGAGGCACAGCTCAACCATCCGCACATCCTGACGCTGCTCGAGTCGGGCAACGCCGATGGCCTGCTCTACTACGTCGCCCTCTGGGCGGACGACGGGTCGCTGCGGGATCGCCTGCGGCGCGGCCCCGCGCCGACCGTGGCTGAGGTCGTACGGGTCGGGACCGAAGTGGGAGACGCGCTCGCCGCGTCCCATCGCGCCGGCATCGTGCACCGCGACGTGAAGCCCGAGAACATCCTGTTCCGTTCGGGGCACGCGATGCTGGCGGACTTCGGCATCGCGCACCTCCTGAGCGGCTCCACGGTGTCGAGCCTCACCGAGTCCGGCATCGTGATCGGCACCGTCCACTACATGAGTCCCGAGCAGATCATCGCCGAGGGGGACGTGGACGGACGGGCGGACCAGTATGCGCTCGCGTGCGTGCTGCACGAGATGCTGGCGGGCGACCCACCGTTCACCGGCCGCGATGCGCAGGTCGTGATCGCGCGGCACCTCGGGGATCACCCGCCCTCGCTCGTCGCGGTGCGGCCCGAGATGCCCGTCGCCCTCGCGGAGGTGATCGTCCGCGCGCTCAGCAAGCGCCCCGACGACCGGTTCCCGAGCATGGAGGCGTTCGTCGCGGCGCTCGCGGAGTACCGGTCGGGATCGCAGCCGCGGGAGGCGGCGGCGCCGGCCCGTCGAGGCCGTTGGGTGGCTGCGGCGGCCGGGGTCGCCGCCATCGCGCTGGGCGCGGTGGCCTGGCGGACGGTCCTCGCGCCGGCGGATCTCGTGGCGTCGAACGTGGCCGTGTTCCCGCTCGAAGTGCGGGGTGAGGTGAGTGCCGACTCGAACATCGGCGTCGGCATCGCGTACCTGCTCGAGGCGGCACTCGATCGGGCCGAACCGCTGCGCATGCTCGATGCGGGCGCGGACCTGCCCGAGCGCACGCGGCTCAATCCCTCGTCGCTTCCCTTGCGCGACGCCCAGAGGCTGGCGCGGCGCCTGCGCGCCCGGTGGATGCTGCGCGGTGTCATCCAGCGGCACGACGATTCGGTCACGGTCATCCTGCGCCTCTTCGATGTGCGCGGCGACTCGCTCGCCCGGCAGGTGAGCGCCACCGGCGGCACGGGGGAGCCACTCCACCACCTGGGCATCGATGCGCTGAAGCGCCTGCTGCCGCACCTGCTGAGTTCGCCCACCGCGATCGACCTCTCGGACCTGCGCGGCCAGAGCATGGCGACGATGTCGCTCTGGATGCAGGGCGAGCTGTACTATCGGGCGTCCCGCTTCGCGCAGGCCGCGGACTACTACGCGCGGGCCCTGGTGTTCGACTCCACCTTCGCGCTCGCGGCCGTCCGCGCCGCGCTGGCGATCGCGTGGACGCACCAAGCGGACAGCGCGCTGCCGCTCGCCGCGCTCGCGATCCGCCATGAGTCACGCCTGACCCCGCGAGAGCGCCTCATGGCGCACGGCGTGCACCACTGGCGCCTCGGCAACGCCGACTCGGCGGTCGCGACGTTCGGACGTCTCGCCGCGACGGCGGGTGACTGGGCTGAGGCCTTCCACGCGCTCGGCGAGGTGCAGCAGCACCTGCTGCCGACGCGACCGGTCGATCCGCGACGCCCCGCGGCGGCCTTCGAGCGCGCCGCCGCCGACACGGGCTTCTCGCCGCCGTTGTTCCACCTCGCGGAGATGGCCATCCTCGGTGGTCGGGTCGCCGAGGGACGCGCGTATCGCGAACGCCTCGTGGCCCTCGGGGCGGATCCCGCGCTGGTGGGACAGCTCGAGCTCATGGAGGCCTGCGTGCGGGATGGTCCCACGCCTGCCGTGGTCCGCCAGGCGGCGCTCCGCCCGGCGGACGCCGTGACCGCGGGGAAGGCGCTGTCGGTGGGGCTGCAGCAGGCGCCGTGCGCGGAGACGCTCTTCCGGTCGGCCTTCAATGGCCCGTCGGCCAACGACGCGGAGCGTTGGGTGGCGTTCGTGGGCCTCGCACAGGTGCTGCAGGGGCGCGGTGCCTCGAACGAGGCCAAGCACCTCATCGACTCGACCTCCGCGACCAAGGGGCGCGCGAGGTCGTACCATGTGCTCGCCTACGTCGCCGAGTCCACGATGGAGTCCGAGGCGCGGTCGCTGGA
>CAZPJF010000188.1:0-6995 GCA_964586095.1 uncultured Gemmatimonas sp.
ACCGCGCTCGTGGGCGTGCCCTTCTTCCTCTGGCGCCTGCGCGGCGGGGACGCGCGATGAGCGACGCGGCCACGCACCCCACCGGCCGCGCGCCGACCGGCGCGCGGGACGCCGCGGTGATCGCGTTCGAGGACGTGGTCCTCCGGCATCCGCTCGCGCCCGCGCCGGCCGTGCGCGGCGTGAGCTTCGAGGTCGCGCCGGGGCGCGTGACCGCGGTCGTCGGGCCCAACGGGTCCGGCAAGAGCACGCTCGTCCGCGCGCTGCTCGGGCGCCTGCGGCCGGAGCGCGGGCGGATCCTGCTGGACCGACGCCCGCTGGCGGACTTCACGCGGCGCGAGGTGGCGACCCGGCTCGCCGCGGTCCCGCAGCGCGAGGAGCCGGCCTTCCCGATGGCCGTGCGTGACTTCATCTCGCTCGGACGGCACCCCCACGGCGGGCCGTTCAGCGGGCACGACGCCGCCGACCGCGACGCGATCGCGTCGGCGATCGCGCAGGCCGATGTCGCCGCCTTCGCCGAGCGCCGTACCGACGAGCTCTCCGGCGGCGAGTGGCAGCGCGTGCGCATCGCGCGCGCACTCGCGCAGGGCGGCCGCGTGCTCGTGCTCGACGAGCCGACGACGTTCCTCGACATCGCGCACGAGATGGCCGTCTTCGAGCTCCTCGACGCCCTCGCGCGCGCGGGGCAGGCGGTCCTGCTCGTTTCGCACCAACTGAACCTCGTGGCCCGCTTCGCGGACCACATCGTGCTGCTCCACCAGGGCACCGTCGCCGCCGCCGGGACGCCGGCGGCGGTCATGCGCGGGGAGGTGCTCGAACGCGTCTACGAGTGGCCACTCGTGGTCGCGCGCGACCCTGCGGTCGGTGCCCCCGTCCTCGTGCCGCTCCGCGGCCGGGGCAGCCGGTGACGCGGATGCGCCCTCGACCGCGTCGCCCCTCCTCCCTCCTTCTTCCTTCCCCCTTCCTCCTCCCGAGGTCCCGTTGTCCATGATG
The DNA here is from genome assembly GCA_964586095.1 of uncultured Gemmatimonas sp. Lineage (GTDB taxonomy): Bacteria > Gemmatimonadota > Gemmatimonadetes > Gemmatimonadales > Gemmatimonadaceae > Pseudogemmatithrix. The sequence continues at coordinate 991 of CAZPJF010000188.1, forward strand.
TCCCTGGCCGCACGGCTCCTGCCGGTCGCCTCCCTCACCGGCGCCGCGCTCGCCGCCGCGGCGGTCACGCCGCGTTCGCCGCTCGCGCAGTCGGCGCGCGACACGCTGCGACTCCCCGCCGAGGTGGTGACGGCCACCCGGCTCCCCGGCACGCTCGCGACCCCGACCGCGACCGCGACCGTGCTCGATGGCGATGCGCTGCGCGCCGAAGGCGTCACGCACCTCGCGGACGCGCTGCGGCGCGTCCCCGGTCTCGCCGTCGCGCGGAGCGGATCGTTCGGTGCCCAGACGGCGCTCTTCGTGCGCGGCGGGCAGTCGAACTACGTCCGCGTGCTCATCGACGGCGTCCCCGTGAACGACCCGGGCGGCGTGCTCGACCTGGGCCGCATCACCCTCGATGACGTCGAGCGGATCGAGGTCCTGCGCGGCCCCGCGAGCGTGCTCTACGGCTCCGAGGCGGTCGCCGGCGTGATCCAGCTCTTCACCCGGCGCGGCGCCACCGGCCGGCAGCGCGCGGAACTCGGGGCGGGGAGCTACGGCAACCGGCGCGCCTCGCTGGGCACCGACGGGCGCGTCGCCGCCGCCACCGTCTCGCTGCAGGGCGACCACCACGCGAGTGACGGGGTGCTCGCCTTCAACAACGCCTACCGCAACGATGGCCTCTCCGGCGCGCTCGCATGGGCCGGCGCGCGGAACGACCTCCGCGTGACCTCGCGCTACAACGCCTCCACCTTCCAGTATCCGACCAACTCGGCCGGTGCGGTCGAGGATCGCAATGCCGAACGCACCGAGCATCGGCTGCTGCTCGGCCTCGAGGCCGGACGGCGCTGGAGCGACCGGGTCGAGACGCGGGTCGCGCTCGCGGCCAACACGCTGCACCCGCGCACGAGCGACGGCCCCGACGCGCCGGGCGACACGCTCGGCTTCTTCGGCTACCGTGCGCGCGGGACCGTCACGCGCCGCCTCGCCGACGCGCGCGCGACCTACCGGCTCGCGCCGGCCGCCTACCTCACCGTCGGTGGCGAGTACGCGCGGGACGCCGAGGATTCGCGTTCCGCGTCGCTCAGCGAGTTCGGCACCTTCCCCGACTCGTTCCGTGCGTCGCGTGAGACGGGCTCGATGTACGCGCAGCTGCGCGCGGACGGGGCGCGGCTCGCGTACTCGCTCGGGGCGCGGCTCGACGACAACTCCGCCTTCGGCACCTTCCGCACGGTGCGCGCCGGGGCCGCCTGGCGCCTCGCCCCGGGCGCGCGGCTCCGCGCGTCGGTGGGCAATGCGTTCAAGGCGCCGAGCTTCTACGAGAACTTCGCGACCGGCTTCGTCATCGGGAACGCGGCCCTGCGGCCCGAGACCTCGCGCTCGGCCGAGCTGGGCGTCGAGGCGCTGGTCGGGAGCGTCGCGCTCCTCCGCGTCACGGGGTTCACGCAGCGCTTCCGTGACCTCATCCAGTACACCGGCACGCCACCGTCGCCCTCGGCTCCCAACTACTACAACATCGCCGAGGCGAATGCCGGGGGGGTGGAGGTCGAGGCGACGCTCCCCGACGTGCTGGGGCTCGCGGTCACCGCCGGCTATGCCTGGACGGACACCCGCGTGATCGACGCCGGCTTCGACAGCGGTGCGGGTGCGAACTTCGTCGCCGGGCAGCGGCTCCTCCGGCGCCCGGAGCACGTCGCGACACTGCAGCTGCAGCGCACCGTCGCGCGCCTGGGGCACCTCGCGGTGCTCGCCACGCGCACGGGCGCGCGCGACGACCGCGACTTCTCGACCTTCCCGGGCACCCCGGTGGTCCTCGCGCCCTTCACCACGATCGACCTCTCGGCCGACCTCGCCGTGGTGGAGCGCCTGCTGCCCGGCACGCGGCTCCAGCTCCGTGCCGAGAACGTCGCGAACGTCCGCGTGGAGCCCGTGCAGGGATTCCCCGCGCCGGGGCGCACCCTGTACGCGGGACTTAAGTTGCTGAGGTGATCCAGACCGAGGCGATCGTCCTCCACGGCTTCGACTATCGCGAGACCTCGCGCATCGTGCGGTTGGCGACGCGCGAGGCCGGCGTGGTGAGCGTGATCGCCCGCGGGGCCAAGCGGCCGCGGAGCCGCTTCGGCCAGGGCCTCGACCTCTTCACGTCCGGGATGGCCCAGCTCGCGGTCCATCCCGGGCGTGACCTGCACACGCTCGCCGGCTTCGACGCGACGCGCGCCCGGCCGGACCTCGCCGCGTCGCTTGAACGGTTCGCCGCGGCCGCGGCCCTCGCGGAGCTGTGCCTCCGCTTCGCCGCGGAGGACGGCGCGAGCACCATCCATGACGTGCTCGGCGCGGGGCTCGATGCGATCGCGCGCGCCGGCGACGCGGACGTCGCCGAGCGGACGCTCGGCGCCGCATGGCGGCTCGTCGGCGAGCTTGGCTTCGCGCCCACCCTCGACACGTGCGCCGCCTGCCACCGCGCGATCGCGCCCGACGAGGCGGTGCGGTTCGGCCACCGCGCCGGCGGCGCGCTCTGCCGGGCGTGCGCGGGGTTCGCGCCCGGCGCGCGCACGCTCCCGCCGCCGGCGCGGCTGACCTTGATCCGCTGGTCGCGCGGCGAGGCGGACGCCCTCGACCCGCCGACGGTGCGCGCGCACCAGCGCCTCCTCCGCGAGTTCGTCGAGGAGCACCTCGCCGACGGCCGGGCGCTGCGCGCCTGGGCCGCCTGGGAGGCCTCGCACCGGTGATCCTCGGGACGGCCGGCCACATCGACCACGGCAAGACCACGCTCGTCCGGGCGCTCACCGGGGTCGACACCGACCGCTTGCCCGAGGAGAAGCGGCGCGGCATCACCATCGCGCTCGGCTTCGCACCGCTGCACCTCGAGGGGCTGGGGACCATCGGCGTGGTGGACGTGCCCGGGCACGAGGCCTTCGTCCGCACCATGCTCGCCGGCGCCACGGGCGTCGACCTCGCGCTCCTCGTGATCGCCGCCGACGAGGGGGTGATGCCGCAGACGCGCGAGCACCTGGCGATCCTCACCCTCCTCGGCGTCCGCGCCGGCATCGTCGCGCTCAGCAAGGCCGACCTGGTGGAGCCCGACCTGCTCGCGCTCGCCGAGGCGGAGGTGCGCGAGGCGCTCGCCGGCTCGGCGCTCGCCTCGGCGCCCATCCTGCCGGTGAGCGCGCCGACGGGGGTGGGGCTGGACCGACTCCGTGCGGCCATTCGCGAGTCAGCGTCCGCACTCCCGTCGCGCGCGACCGACGAGCCCTGGCGCATGCCGGTCGATCGCGTCTTCTCGGTGGCTGGCGCCGGCACCGTGGTCACGGGGACCGCCTGGTCCGGGACCATCGCGCGCGACGCCACCGTGCGGATCCTTCCCGCGGACCGCACCGCGCGCGTCCGCAGCGTGGAGTCCCACGGCGCGACGGTGTCCGAGGCCGCGGCCGGCCAGCGCGTCGCGCTCGCGCTGGTCGGGGTCGATCGCGACGAGGTCGCGCCCGATGCCGTGCTGGTGCGCGCGGGCGATCCCTGGCTGCCCGGCCGGGTGCTCCGCGCCGACGTCGCGCTGCTCCCGGGTGCCCCGGTGCTCACCGCGCGGCGCTGGGTGCGGTTCCATCTCGGCACGGCCGACGTCGGCGCGCGCGTGGTCGCGGCGGGGGGCTCGGTCGAGCCCGGCACCACGCGGGCCGTGCGGCTGATCCTCGACGCGCCCGTCGTCGCGCGGTCCGGCGACCGGTTCGTGCTGCGTACCGGCGGCGTCGCCGGGACGATCGGCGGCGGCGTGGTCACCGATGCGGTGCCGCCCGGCGTCCGCGCCAAGCCGTGGCCCGCCCCCGGCGCGAGCGACCTCCAGCGGCTCGGCTGGATGCTCGACGAGGCCGGCGCGGCGGGGCTCGCCGTGGCGGAACTGCCGCCACGGCTCGGGATGCGTCCCGCGCTCGTCGAGCGGGCGATCAAGGAGCTCGACAAGGTCGCGCGGGTGGAGGAGCGGCTGGTCCGCCTCTCGACGCTCGCCGCGCTGCGCGAGCGCCTCCTCGCGCAGGTGTCCCGCACGCATGCGGAGCAGCCGCTGGCGCCGGGCCTGCCCCGGCAGGCGGCGCGGGCCGGCCTGGGCCCGGCGCCTGCCATCGCCGACGAGGTGATCCGGCGCGCGGAGCGCGCGGGCCTCATCAGCGTCGACGGCGCCGTGCTCCGCGCCGTCGGCTTCGCCCCCGGGTCCTCCGCCGGGGCGACGACCGCGCGCGACCGGCTGCTCGAACGCCTGCGCGGGGCGGGGGTGGAGCCTCCGAGCACGGGGGAGCTCTCGGCGGAGTTCGGGGCCGAGGTGCCGGCGCTGCTCAAGCTGCTGGAGAAGGAAGGGACCGTCGTGATGGTCGCGCTCGACCGGCCGTTCGCGCGGGACGGCGTGGTGGAGTTGCTGCGCCGGCTCCGCGCCCACGTCGAGCCGGGCCGGAGCTACACGCCCTCCGAGCTCCGCGAGGCGCTGGGCCTCACGCGCAAGTGGCTCATCCCGTTCCTGGAGTGGTGTGACCGCCGGCGACTCTCGCTTCGGCGCGACGAGGGACGCAGCTTTGGGACGATTCCGGAGGATCCCTGACGCACCGACCTTTCGGCCGACCCGCGCGCCATTCGCGCGTCGGTCCCGGCCGAAACGGCACGTCGCGTCCGGCGTACGGCTTGCACCACGCGGCAGGGTAGGCGAGGAGCATCGGAGCCTCCGGGTCCCTCCCTCCTCCATCCTCCCCACATCATCCAGCTCCCAGCGCGATGCTCTCCCCCGATCGGCTGACCGTGAAGTCCCAGGAAGCCCTGACCGACGCCATCGCCGCGGCGCGGCGGCAGGGCAATCCGCTCGTGCACGACACGCACCTCCTCCAGGCGCTCCTCGCGCAGGCGGAGGGGATCGTCGTGCCGATCCTGCAGAAGCTCGGCGTGGCCATCCCGCCGCTCCAGCAGGCGCTCGAGCGCGAGATCACGCGGTATCCCCGGCAGACCGACGCCCAGCCCAACCTGTCGCGCGAGCTCACGAGCGTGCTGGACCAGGCCGAGAAGGAGGCGAAGGCGCTGGGGGACGAGTACGTGAGCACCGAGCACCTGCTCGTCGCGCTCGCGGACGTGAAGGGCGCGGAGACGGCCGCGCTCCTCAAGGCGCAGCGCGTCACCAAGGCGGGCCTGCTCGAGGCGCTGCGCGCGGTCCGCGGGGCGCACAAGGTCACCGACCAGACGCCCGAGAACCAGTACCAGGCGCTGCAGAAGTTCACGCGGGACCTCACCGAGGACGCGCGGAAGGGGAAGCTCGACCCCGTCATCGGCCGCGACGAGGAGATCCGCCGGGTGGTGCAGGTCCTCTCGCGGCGGACCAAGAACAACCCGGTGCTCATCGGCGAGCCGGGCGTGGGCAAGACGGCGATCGCCGAGGGGCTCGCGCAGCGCATCGTGAACGGGGACGTGCCGGAGAGCCTCCGCAACAAGCGGCTCGTCTCGCTCGACCTCGGCGCGCTCATCGCCGGCGCCAAGTTCCGCGGCGAGTTCGAGGAGCGGCTCAAGGCGGTGCTCAAGGAGATCACGGCCAGCGAGGGGCAGTTCGTCGTCTTCATCGACGAGCTGCACACGCTCGTCGGGGCGGGGAAGGCCGAGGGCTCCATGGACGCCGGCAACATGCTCAAGCCGATGCTCGCGCGCGGCGAGCTGCGCGTGGTGGGCGCGACGACGCTCGACGAGTACCGCAAGCACGTGGAGAAGGACCCCGCGCTCGAGCGGCGCTTCCAGCCGGTGTTCGTGGGCGAGCCCACGGTCGAGAGCACGATCGCCATCCTGCGCGGCCTCAAGGAGCGCTACGAGTCGCACCACGGCGTGCGGATCACCGACGGCGCCGTGGTGGCCGCGGCCACGCTCTCCAACCGCTACATCGGCGACCGCTTCCTCCCCGACAAGGCGATCGACCTCATGGACGAGGCGGCCTCGCGGCTGCGCATCGAGATCGACTCGCTGCCGCAGGAGATCGACGAGGTCGAGCGCCGCATCGTGCAGCTCGAGATCGA
>CAZPJF010000189.1:0-6976 GCA_964586095.1 uncultured Gemmatimonas sp.
TAGATCGTGGTCGAGCACGGATTGTGGAGCAGGCTGAACAGCATGAGGTTCACCGCCGTCAGCGTGGTCCAGCCATGCGCGCGCAGGAGCGTGCCGATCTCCGCGCGGTCGAGCTCGAACATCACGCCCGCGCCGGCGCCCGCCTCCGGCGTCCCGCCCGCGAGCACCGTGAGCATGAGCACCGTGGGGATGACGATCTCGTTCGCGGGGATCGCCACCACGTACGCGAGCAGGATCACGCCGTTGAGCCCGAGGAGGAGGCCCAGGGGATCGAGCCCGGCGATCAGCTTCTCGGCGAGGCTCTCACCGCCCCAGCCGAGGTTGGCGACGAGCCAGATCACGGCCCCCGCGGGCGCCGCGAACACCACCGCGCGCCAGAGCACGATCAGCGTGCGGTCGATGAGGCTCGTGTAGAGCGTCTGCAGGAGCCGCGGCGGCCGGTAGGGCGGCAGCTCGAGCGAGAAGCTCGTCGCCTCGCCGCGGAGCACGGTGCGCGTGAGTAGCCAGCTCGCGACGAACATCGCGAGCACGCCCAGGAGCGTGACGGCCACGACGGCCGCCGCCGAGACGAACCCGCCGAGCGCCGCCGGGACGAGCGTGCCCACGAAGAGCGAGGCCATGAGGATCTGCGTCGGCCAGCGGCCGTTGCAGAGCGAGAAGTTGTTGGTGATGATCGCCACCAGCCGCTCGCGCGGCGAGTCGATCACGCGCGTGGCCACGACGCCGGCCGCGTTGCAGCCGAAGCCCATGCACATGGTCAGCGCCTGCTTCCCGTGCGCGCCGACGCGCCGGAAGAGCGCGTCGAGGTTGAAGGCGACGCGCGGGAGGTAGCCGAAGTCCTCGAGGAGCGTGAACAGCGGGAAGAAGATCGCCATCGGCGGCAGCATCACCGCGATCACCCACGCGGTCGCGAGGTACACGCCGTCGAGCAGGAGGCCGCTCAGCCACCACGGCGTCCCGACGCTCGCGGCGAGCGCCTTGAGCCACGGATGCCCGGTGTCCACGAGCAGCGACGCGAGCATCCCCGAGGGGACGTTGGCGCCAGCGATCGTCAGCCAGAAGACGACCGCGAGCATGAGCACCATGAGCGGGAAGCCGGTCACCGGGTTCGTGAGCCAGCGGTCGAGCGTGCGGTCGAGGTCGAACCGGGCCCGCGCGACGCCCGAGAGCGCGGCGCGCGCCGCGATGCGCTCGGCGGAGGCGTAGAGGCCCTCGGCGAGCCGGTCGTGGAAGTCGGGCCGCAGCCGCCAGCGGGCCTCGCTCGCGACGCGCGCGACCTCGGGCGGCAGCATCGCGGCCACGCGCTCGTCGGCGTTGAGCAGGCGAAGCGCGACCCACCGGCTGTTCGGCCGCTCGGGTTCGGCGGCGCGCACCGCGCGCTCCACCTCGTCGATCACCGCCTCGACGTCCGGTGCGAAGTCGCGCGGGCGCGACGGCGTGGGCACGACGGTCCCCGTGGCGACGTCACGGATCGCGGCGCGGAGGGCATCCACTCCCTCGCCCTGGCGCACGGCCGCCGGGATCACCGGGACCCCGAGTTCACGCGCGAGCGCCGCGGGATCCACTCCGATGCCGAGCCGGCGCGCCTCATCCATGAGGTTGAGGCAGACCACCACGCGCGACGTGATCTCCAGCACCTGCAGCGCGAGGTTGAGGTTGCGCTCGAGGCGCGTCGCATCGAGCACGAGGACGGTCACGTCGGGCGCGCCGAAGAGGAGCGCGTCGCGCGCCACCTCCTCGTCCGTGCTCGCGGCCTGCAGCGAGTAGGTGCCGGGGAGGTCGATCAGCTTGAACCGGTCGCCACCGACGGTGAACAGCCCCTCCGCGCGCGTGACCGTCTTGCCGGGCCAGTTGCCGGTGTGCTGGCGCAGGCCGGTGAGGGCGTTGAAGACGGTGCTCTTGCCGGTGTTGGGATTGCCGGCGAGCGCCACCAGGAAGTCGTGCTGGTCGGAGCGGACGCCGAGCTGGACGAGCGACTCGTCGCGCTGGGGGAGCCGCGTGCGCATGGTGGTGGAGGGCATCAGGCCGCCTCGCCGCCGCGACCGCTCGATGCGGCCACCTCGTGCACCGCGGTGTCGCCCGGCGGCGCGGCGTTCGCGCCGTCGATCTCGATCCATTCCGCCTGGTGCCGGCGCAGGGCGATGAGGGCGCCGCGGATCCGGTACGCGACCGGGTCCCCCGTCGCACTCCGCAGTTCCGCCTCGATCAGTGTGCCCGGCACGACGCCCAGGTCGAGCAGGCGCCGCCGTTGCGCGCCGCGGCAGGCGCTCGAGAGGCGGTGCACGCGCCCCGACTCCCCGGGCGCGAGGTCGGCGAGCGTGCGGCCGGGCGTGGTGCGTGCGTCCGCCGAGGGCGAGACGCTGATCGCGCGCTCCTCGGCGCGCGTGAGCGTGTGCGCGCGGCCGTCGAGCTCGAGGATGGTGCCCTGCGGGCCGCGTTCGCGCACCACGACCGAGCGCCCGAGCGCGAAGCCGCGCGCGACGAGCCGGTCGTAGGGCTCCGGGGGTTCGTCCTCGAGATGCACGATCGTCGCCGCCTCGTCGGCGGGGAACGCCGGCAGGAGGACGCCCTCGTACACCGGCAACTCACCGGTCGCGGTGGGGATGGGATCGCCGTGCGGGTCGTACCGCGGCTGCCCCAGCTGCGACGCGAGCGCCTCGATCTCGTCCGGGCTGAGCAGATGCTCGCGCTCCTCGGCGACCTCATGCCACTCCTCGGGGCCGATCCCCGTGCGGTCGGCGAGGTAGTGCTCCAGCAGGCGGTGCGTGCGCACGACGCGTAGCGCCTCGGCGCGGCCACGCGGCGTGAGGCGGTGTGCGTGCGGCCCCACGGCCTCCGTGAGCCCACGGGCGTCGAGCCGGTCGAGCAGCTCGCGCGCCACTGGTGGCCGCAGTTGCAGGTTGCCGGCGAGGGCATCCGCGTCGACGTCGACGCCGTCCGCGCTCCGGTGGAAGAGGTACTTCAGCGTGTCCTCGAGGCGGGCGCGCTCCGTGGCGCGCCGGAGCCGGCGGAGTCGGGCGGCGATCCCGCGCCGCGGCCACGCGACGGCGAGGGCGGCACCGGCGACGAGGGCGAAGATGGCGAGGGCGAGGCGAGGGTCGGGCATCGGTTGAAGTTAGGACATCCTAAATCAACGTTCGCGCCGCGCCGACGTCAAGCCTCCCGCGTGGGTTCGGGCGCAGGGCAGGGCCATCCGGTGCAGCCGTCGCCACGCGCGCTGGAGCCGGTCGGGCGTCGCGCCGTCGTCGGAGGACGAGCCATCCGGCGCCTCGAAGGCGAGGGGCGTGCGGGGCGCGGCGCGATGGCGCGAGGAGGGAACGCAGCGCGGAAGTTCGCCGGTGGACCACCGCGATCCGAGCGCTTGCGGTGCCGTGAGGCGCGCCGTTGTTTCCCGCGTCCCTCCACGCCACCCCGTGCCCTCCCGCTCCCTCGCCCGCGACCTCGGCCTCCTGGGCCTGACCGCCACCGGCATCTGCTCCATGATCGGCGCGTCCATCAACGTCGTGCCGATCATGATCCAGCGGAACGTGCCCGGGATCGGCCCGTGGGTGCTCCCCGCCTTCGCGTTCGCGGCGCTGCCGGCGCTGCTCGCCGCGCTCGCGTACGCGATGCTCGCGGGCGCGATGCCGCGCGCGGGCGGCAGCTACCTCTACGCGAGCCGCGCGCTCTCGCCCTACCTGGGCTTCGTCGCGAGCTTCTCGCAGTGGTTCGGGCTCTGCATCGCGATCGGCGTGGTGAGCTACGTCATCCCGCCCTTCCTCCGCGACGTCGCCGCACCGATCGGCCTCACCGGGCTCGCCGCCGCGCTCGACCTGGGCCCCGTGCGGCTCGCGCTCGCCCTGGCGCTCCTCTGGACCTTCGTCGGCGTGAACCTCCGCGGGCTCGGGGCCTATCAGCGCACCCTCATCCCGCTGATGGTCCTGATGTTCGTCTTCGGTGGCATCGTGATCGTCGTCGGGCTGCTCTACGACCAGGGCGACTACGCCGCGGCGCTCCTCGCCGCGCGGGGCACGCCGCTCGCGCCGGCGCCCGACGCACCGTTCGCGCTCCGCACCTTCCTCGCGGCATCGGCGGTGCTCTTCTCGAGCTTCATCGGCTTCGACGCCATCGCGCAGGCGGGAGGCGAGGCGCGCCATCCCGCCCGCGACCTGCCGCGGGCGATCGGACTCGCGGTGGTGCTCGTGGCGCTCTTCTATTTCCTGTTCGCCGGCGCGGTCTACCGGGTGGTGCCCTGGTGGCACATCGCGGCGGAGGCGCAGGGGCGCGACCTCACCGCGCCGGGGCTGCTCGGGCTCGTGCTCGCGCCGGGATGGACGGTGCTCATCGTGGCGGGTGCGGCGATCGCGCTCACCAACGACCTCCCGGCGATGCTCCTCGCCGTCTCGCGGCTGGTGTACGCGTGGGCCGCCGATGGCATCTTCCCGCGGCGCTTCGCCGGTGTGCACCCGGTGCGGCGCACGCCGGGGGCGGCGCTCCTCCTCAGCGGGGCGATGGCGACCGTGGGCGTCGTGGGGAGCCACGTGGCCGGTGACTTCTTCCTCGGCGTGGACCTGCTCGTGATCTCGATGCTGGTGAACTTCCTCCTGATGTGCGTGGCGGTGCTGGCGCTGCCGCGGCGCAATCCCGCGCTCGCGGCGCGGATGACGATGCTCGGCTCCGCCGGTCGCCGCGCGGCGGTGGCGGTGGCCGGGATCCTCCTCCTCGGGCTCTTCCTCGCGGTGCATGTGGCGAAGGATCTCGCCGCGCCCGCGGCGGCCTGGTGGTTCCGCTCGACGCCCGTCTGGGTGCTCGTGATGGTGGCGGGGTCGGTGCTCTTCGCCGTCGAGTGGCGGCGGCTCGTGGCGCGCGACCCCCAGGTGGCGGCGCGCTTCGCGGCGCTTCCGTCCGAGGAGGGCGCGTGAGCGCGCGGGGACCGGAGGCCGGCGCCGCCGGCGCCGCGGCGGTGGAGCGCGTGACGCTCGCGCCCGGCTTCAGCATCGCGCGCGTGCTCACCGGCCTCTGGCAGATGGCCGACCAGGAGCGCGACGGCCGGACGCTCGACCTCGAGTCGGCCGCCGATGCGATGGGGCCGTACGTCGCCGCGGGCTTCACGACCTTCGACATGGCCGACCACTACGGGTCGAGCGAGGAGGTCGCCGGGCGCTTCGCGTCGCGGGCCGGCGCACCGCGCACCGAGCGGCTCACCAAGTGGGTCCCCTCGCCCGGGCCGCTCACGCGCGATGACGTGCGTGCCGCCGTCGATCGCGCCTGCGCACGGCTCCGCACCGAACGGGTCGACCTGCTCCAGTTCCACGCCTGGAGCTACGCCGACCCCGCCTGGCTCGACGCGCTCCTCTGGCTCGACGAACTGCGGCGGGAGGGGCGCATCGGGCACCTCGGCCTAACCAACACCGACACCGCGCACCTGCGGCTCGCCGTCGAGGGCGGCATCCCGGTCGTGAGCAACCAGGTGCACTACTCGCTCCTCGACCAGCGTGCGGCCGGGGCGATGGCCGAGTACTGCGCGTCGCGCCGGATCGGCCTGCTCGCCTTCGGCACCCTCGCCGGCGGCTTCCTCACCGAGCGCTGGCTCGGCGCGCCCGAGCCCGACTGGGAGGCGCTCGCCACCTGGTCGCAGATGAAGTACGGCCGGTTCATCCGCGTGGCCGGTGGGTGGGACGCGCTGCAGCGTTTGCTGCGCGTGGTGAAGGCGATCGCGGACCGGCATGGCGCGTCGATGGCGAACGTGAGCTGCCGCGCGATCCTCGACGCGCCCGCGGTGGCGGGGGTGATCGTCGGGGCGCGCCTCGGCGAGCGCTCGCACGTGGCCGACAACGCGCGGCTCGCCGCGCTGCGCCTCACGCCGCGCGACCGCGAGGAGCTCCGCGGCGTCCTCGCCACCCTCGCCCCGATCCCCGGCGACTGCGGCGACGAGTACCGCCGCCCGCCTTACCTCACGGCGAGCGGGGACCTCTCGCACCACGTGGCGGCGTTCCCGCCGCCGTACCCCGCGCACGCGGACGTCCGCGGCCGACGGCGCGTGCTCACGGGCACCACGTGGGAGACCGCGTACGGCTACGCGCGCGCGGTGCGCGAGGGCGACCGCATCCTCGTCTCGGGGACCACCGCCACGCACCGCGACCGGCCGATGGGCGGACGCGACGCGTATGCCCAGGCCGTGCATGCGCTCGACAAGGTGGAGGGCGCCATCCGCGCGCTCGGCGGGACGCTCGAGGACGTGGTGCGCACGCGCGTCTACGTGAGCCGCGCCGACGCGTGGGAGCCGGTCGCGCGCGCGCACGGCGAGCGGTTCGGCGCGATCCAGCCGGCGAACACGCTCGTCCAGGCGGGCCTCGTCGGGGAGTCGTACCTCGTGGAGATCGAGGCCGAGGCCGTCGTGCGCTGACCGTGCTGCGGGTCGCCGCGCGGCGCCGCCGCCGCGTGCCGCTCAGCGCGGATCGACGACGGCCTGGTAGACGAGCGTCGCGAACTTGGTCCGCAGGTCGGCGCGATTGGGCAGCATCTGCATCATGAGCACGAGCACGAGGCCCTCGGACGGATCCACCGCGTAGCTGGTGGCGTAGGCGCCACCCCAGGAGAAGGTGCCGACGGAGTGGTAGCCGTTCGCCCCCAGGCGGTCCACCGTCGCGAAGCCGAGCCCGAAGCCGTTCCCGTCGGTGCTGTAGCGCGCGCCCACCTGGTTGGTGCGCATGAGGTCGACGCTGCGAGGCGACAGGAGGCGCACGCCGTCGAGCGTGCCGCCGCGCCGCAGCGCCTCGAGGAAGCGGGCGTAGTCGCGCGCGGTGCTGGTGAGGCCGGCGCCGCCCGCGAACGACCGGCGTGGTCCGTCCACGTAGTGCCCCTGCCCGCGCGCGCCCGTGTCGGCGCGCACCGCGCGGCCGGTGGAGTCGCTGCGGTACACCACCGCGATCCGTCCCGCCTTGTCGCGCGGCACGAAGAACTCCGTGTCGCGCATGCCCAGCGGCCCCGTGATGTG
>CAZPJF010000190.1:0-6930 GCA_964586095.1 uncultured Gemmatimonas sp.
GGCCCGCGACACGCACGCCGGCTGCGGCTGCGGGCCGGTCTGAGCGGCCCATGCCCCAGGGTGCCTCGGCGGAGCTGACCCTGCGCCTGGCCCTGGCCGCCGCGCTCGGCTGGGCCAGCGGCCTGCGCCTGTATGCGGTGCTCTTCCTGACCGGCCTGGCCGGGCATCTGGGCTGGGTGCAACTGCCGCATGGCCTGCTGATCCTGCAGAGCCCGTTGCTGCTCTGGGGCAGCGGGGCGCTGCTGGCGATCGAGTTCGTCGCCGACAAGATCCCTTGGGTCGATTCGGTCTGGGACGCTCTGCACACCCTGATCCGCATCCCGGCCGGCGCGGCCCTGGCCTACCAGCTGCTGGGCGGCGCGGCCGACGCCCAGGGTCTGGCGCTGTTGCTCGGTCTGATGGGCGGGAGCCTGGCGGCCCTTGCCCATGCGGCCAAGGCAACGACGCGCGTGGTGGTCAACCACTCACCGGAGCACTGGATGCGCAGGACCGTCATGGCAGTCGCGATCCCCCTTCTCACGTTCGCGGCGGTCGGAGGCGCGCAGGCGCCGGTGCCTCCCACGCCCCCGGCGACGCCCACGAGCGCCGGTCCGGCGCCTGCGGCGCCGGCCGCGCCCGCGCCTGCCGCCCCGGCGCCGCGCATCGCCCGCGACGAGGCGCTCCGCATCGGGCGCCTGGTCGCCCACCACACGAACGTCGCGGACATCGACTCGCTCGTCGCGCACGCCGACCCGTCCACCGGCGCGCCCGAGGCGGTGCGTGAGCGTCTCAAGAACGCGCTGGCGCAGATCGGCGAGCAGGTCGGCACCGAGACGAAGGTGGTGGCCGAGCGCGTGATGCTGGTCAACGGCGGCGTGCAGTACTGGCGCGATGCGGAGTACACGGGCATCGCCGTGCCGCTCGTCTTCCGCGTGGTGCTCGCACCGAGCGGGAAGTGGCGCGGGTTCACCATCTCTCCGGCGGAGGCGCTGCCGCCGGCGGAGGAGATCAAGCCGTAGGGCGCCCGCCGCTGAGGCGCTGCCTCCCGCAGCGCAGACCAATCCGTAGGGCGTCTGTCGCGGAGGCGCGGCCGCTCCGCCGCCGGTCCGCCGCCGCTCCGACGGCGCCACGCGGCGCGATTAGCTTCCCGCCATGGAACTGCACTCGCTGCCGTACGTGGTGGTGGACGTCGAGACGACCGGGGGGCAGCCCGCGGGTGCGGATCGAGTCACCGAGGTCGCGGCGGTGCATGTGGAGGGCGAGCGGGTGTCGCTCGCCTTCCACTCGCTGATCAATCCCGAGCGGCCGATCCCGTGGCACATCACCCGCCTCACGGGGATCGACGACGCGATGGTGCGCGGCGCGCCGACCTTCCGGGACATCGCGGGGGAGTTCGCCGCGCACCTCGTCGGGCGGGTCTTCGTGGCGCACAACGCGCGCTTCGACTTCGGGTTCCTCTCCGCGGAGTTCGCGCGCGTGGCGCCGACGCCACTCGGCGAGCTGGTGCTGGCCCAGCTCTGCACCGTGCGGCTCGCGCGGCGCCTGCTCGCCCACCTGCCGCGCCGCAACCTCGACGCGGTGTCGCATCACTACGGGGTGACGATCGCGGACCGCCATCGCGCCTCCGGTGACGCGCTGGCGACGGCCGAGGTGCTGCGCGGGCTGCTGCTGGACGCGTCCCGGCGCGGCGTGCACACTTGGGCCGACCTCGACATGCTGCTGGGGGCGCGGACGGCACGCGCCAGGCGCCTGCGCGCGTTCCCGCAGTGGAGTGATGGCGCCGACGGTGCGTAGGCTGCGCCGTCGTCGAGGCGCGCACGATTCCGGTCCACGCTGCGAGCCCGAGGTGACGCCGGCGTGACGGCAGGGCGACAGGTTGCGGCGTCCCCGACGGAGCCAGCATCCTGTGCCGACGCAGCCGGAATCGCAGACCGTGGTGGTGGTGTCGACGGCCTTCGAGGCGGTGGAGGCGTTGCGGCGCGCGCTCACCCCGGTCGTGAGCGTCGCGCGCCATGCCGACGCCGTGGAGGCCCGTGCCGCGCTGCACGGGGACGCGGGGCGCCGGGTCGCTGGGCTGGTCCTGGAGCCGGTCGATCGCGCGGACCGCCCCACCGCGCCGCTCGTCTCCGTCGCGCGCGCGCAGCGGCCCGACCTGCCGGTCATCGCCCTCGTGCGGCGCAACGCGCGTTGGTGCGCGGCGACCGTTGCGCTGCTCGAGGCGCGTCCCACGGCCGTGGGTGTGGTGGAGGACCTCGACCTCGACGCCATCGCGCGTGCGCTCGCGGTGCCGGTCCGGGACGCGCTGTTCGTCGACCGGGTGTGGGGCGAAGTCGCCGCGGACGTGCCGGCGGGCCTGCGGCCGCTCCTGCGCTCCGCGCTCGCGCGCGCCACCGGTCCCCTCACGGTGCAGGGGCTCGCCGATGCGATGGGCGTGCATCGCAAGACGCTCTGGCGGCGCTGCCGCGCCGAGGGCGTGGAGGATGTGCAGGCGCTGGTGACCTGGTGCCGGCTCCTGGCGGCGGAGCATGTGCTGCGCGCGTGCTCGCGACCCGTCGACGCGGTCGCCGAGGACTTGGCGTTCGCCTCGCCCACGGCGCTGCGGAACGCGATCCGCCGCTACTTGGGCACGACGCCGACGACGCTGCGCGCGCCGAGCCACGGACGGCTGGCGTGCGAGGGCTTTCGCGCGTGGGTCCGCAAGGCGGGCGGCGCGCGCGCCGGAGGCGACGGCGGTCGCCGCGGAGCGGTCGCGATGCGGGATGCCGACGAGCGCACGGGCGCGCATCCCGATTCCGACGCCGTCGCGTTCGCCGGGACGAGGGCGCTGTCCCCTGCGGTGACGCTCGGTGACGTGGCGTGAGAGGGGCGCGCGTGGTTCGCGCCCACCGTGGCGCTCGCGTGGTCGGGCGCGTGTCCCCGGCCGCGCGGGCGTTCGGGGCACGCATCACACGAGCGAGGGGGGACGACATGCGACTTCGCGAACTGATGGCGATCGGCGCGGTGTTGCTGGCGGGGCAGGGGTGCGGGGATTCGCTGGGGCCGCCGCATGACGCGGTCAATGATCTGGTGTTCTCGGTGGCACCCGCCCGCGGTGTGCCGAGCACGACGTCGCGCTTCCGCACCTGGCACCGCCAGCCCACGCCAGCGGAGCTCGGGATGCTGCCGCCCGGCGCGAGGGGCGGCGCGAACCTGACGATCATGCAGGGCGACAGCGCGCCGGAGGATGCCCCTGGCACGGACGATGGCACCATCCCGTGGATCTGGGCGGCCGACCTCTTCCTGTACTGGACGGGGAACGAACTGACCGCGGTCTCGGGCTTGCACGCCTGGGGGAATGGCTATGAGATGACCTCGACGATCTCCGCCTTCGATGCGGCCGGCACGAACATCCTGCCTCCCCGGTCACGGACGCAGGCGGAGAATCTCTACGTCAACGGCTACTCGAAGATGCTGCCGTACATGGCCCAGACGGAGGTGGTGCCGAGTCCCTGCGGCGCCGTCGGTCACGCGCACACGAAGTTCACGGTCTTCGCCCGATTCGTGGGCCGCAGCGCACGGGCCGAACAGTATCGCGAGGCGCGCGAGACGCAGGAGCCCTGCCCGCGGCCGGCGGAGAACGGCGGCGGCGGGGTCGTCACCACGGAGGAGCGGGACTCGTCGGGATTCCAGGTCTGCTACTACGAAGTCTGGGTCGATTCGACGGGCGCCGTGGTCGACGTCGTGTTCCTCGGCTGCGAGCGCATCGGCGGCGGACAGAACGTCGAGTGATCGTACACGCTGCACACCACCACCACTCACCGGAGAACCCCCATGAAGCCTCGAACCGTCCTCCTCGGGATCGTGACGCTGCTCCTGATCGGGGCACAGTCCGCCCTGCAGGCGCAGTCGGCCAAGCGTCAGGTCGCGATCGCGCTCGTCGACACCCTCTCGCAGCCAGGACTTCGGGCGGAGATCCTGCGATTCTCGGATCCGCGCCGATCGGATGTCATCCTCCTCCCGCGCGCCCAGGTGACGGCGGAGGACCTCGCGGCGGCGATCGCCACCTACCGCGCGTCGGTGCATCGGACGCCGTCCCGACCCGGGCTCGTCGGGAGGACCGGGATCACCGCGCACGACGCGCGTGGGACGCGGAGCCCGGCGTTGCGCGCGGCGGCCGCGAGGATGCTCGCCGACGTGCGTCGTGCACCGTTCGGTCGCATCGGCAACTTCGGACGCGGCCAGTGGACCAGCGTCGCGGTGGCCGTCCGTGAGTGATCCCTCGCGCCGCACCGCGCGTGGTACGCGCGTCATCGCCGGCATGCCGCTCCTCCTCGCGCTCGCCGCTCCCGCGGCGAGCGCGCAGGAGGTCGGCGCGGTGCGCCCGGACTCCGCGTGTACGCCTGTCACGCGGTGGACCACGACCCGGCACTTCCTCTTCCCCGAAGTCGTGGTGCCCGCGGGCTCGGGATGGCTGCTGCTGGGGCAGAGCACCTACGCGTACGATGAGGCCGACCCGCGCGACACCGCCCGCGCGGACACGAGCATCGCGGGGGTCTACGTCGCGGAGGCGGGGCCCGCGCGCGCCGTGCGGCGCCCGCCGAACGCGACATCCTTCACCTTCCCGCGAGCGCTCCCGCGATCGGCGAGCGGCACGGACGTGATCTGGGGCGAGGAGACGGCGGTCGCGACGTCGGTCATGGCGGCGCGGCTCGACTCCGGCAGGTGGTCCGAGCCGCACCTCGTCGTGCGGCTCCCCGCCGGGACCACCATTGCTCGTGGCAGCGCGAGCGAACTGTTCGCGATCGGGGACCGGGCCTACTTCGCAGTGGTCAGGCGCACCCCTGGGCAGAAGCCCACCGTGCACGTCTTCACGGATTCCGGCCCGACATTCGCGGCACGCGAGGTTCCGCTGCCGTTCATCGGGATGGATGCGATCGACCTTGGACACGACGGGAACCGCCTCGTCCTCATGATCTCCGCCGTGGCCAACGACCCCACGCCGCCGGGGGTCGTCACGCGCGCCTACACCTGGGTCCTGCGGCAGACGGAGTCGGGATGGTCCGCGCCGCTCCGTGTGGGGGGCACGGGGGTGCACTCGGCAGCGTTCCCGACGATCCTCTGGGGGCGTGGGCCCCTCATCGTCGCTTGGGTGGTGGAGGCGCCCACGAGGCGATTGGAGTGGCGCGCGATCCTCCCGAATGGCACCCTGGGGCCGCTGCAGGCGCTGGCGGGTCCTGCGTGGATCCAACGCGCGAACGCGCCCCACGACGACCTGCTCGCGGTACGCGAGACCGATGGGACCGCGCGCGTGCTGCGCCTTCGGCCGGACGGCTACGACGAACTCCCGCTTCCCGAGTCACCGCCCGGACCGCCCCCCGTCGTGGCGGGTGCGAGGGGCGCCCCGTTCGTGATCGTCCCGCGCGAGGACGACTCCGCGCACGTCCCACCCGCGACGCTGGCCGGGGTCGCGCTCAGCTGCGCGGTGCGACGACACTAGATTCCGCTCGATGCCCGCCCCCACTCCGCTCCACGAATCCCGCCTCCTCGGCCGCACGCGCATCCACGCGCTGCAGGCCGGCGGCCAGCGCCTCGACGGCGGCGCCATGTTCGGCGTCGTGCCCAAGCCCCTCTGGGAGCGCCGCATCCCGGCCGACGAGCGGAACCGCATCCCGCTCGGGATGCGCTGCCTCCTCGTGGAGCATCCTGACGGACTCGTGCTCATCGACACCGGGGTCGGGAACAAGGAACAGGCCAAGTTCCTCGACATCTACGGCATCGAGGCGGCGGTCGAAGGTCATCGCTCCATGCTCGACGCGGCGCTCGCGGCCGCGGGGGTCGGCGCCGCGGACGTGCGCGTGGTGATCAACACGCACCTGCACTTCGACCACGCCGGCGGCAACACCGCGCTCGATTCGACGGGCGCCGTCGTCGCTGCCTTCCCGAACGCGCGGTACCTGGTGCACGCCGGGGAGCACGCCTACGCGATGCATCCGAACGAGCGGACGGCCGCCAGCTACTTCCCGCGCAACTGGGAACCGCTGCGGAGCACCGGGCAGCTCGAACTCGTCGACGGCGCGACCGACCTGGTGCCGGGGATCCGGATGCGACCGACCCCGGGGCACACGCCACACCACCAGAGCATCCTGATCGACGGGGGTGGGGAAGTGGCGGTCTTCCTCGGCGACCTCTGTCCGACCGCAGCGCACGTCCCGCTGCCGTGGATCATGGGTTACGACGTGGAGCCCCTCCGCACGCTCGAGTCCAAGCGCGCCCTCTGGCACGACGCACTCGCGGGAGACTGGCTGCTCGCGTTCGAGCACGACGCGGGCACGGCGTGGGGGCGGCTCGCGACGGGGGCGAAGGGGCCCGAACTGGTCGCGGCCTGAGCGCAGCGAAGCGCGCCCGGCCGGCGTCGACCCCGGCTTGACCTAACCCTCGGACTCGTCTAGGTTTACCGGACAATCTGGCGAAGCGGGTGCGCGACCGCGCATCCCACCCTCTGGCCTTCGCCCGCATCCCGCGGGCGTCGTGCTGCAGGAGTCCCGAGGCAACCGACCCCACGGCGATCCCGCCGTGAGAGGGGTCGTGCGTCACGCGGGCTCCGGCGAACGGGGTCCGCGTTTCTGTTTTCCCACCCTCGAGGAGTCGTCGTATCCAGGACACCACCAAGCGGGGCCCCCGCATCAACCGGCAGATCCGCATCAGTCCGGTGCGCGTGGTCGGGGCCGATGGCGCGCAACTCGGCGTGCTCGAAGTCGATGTGGCACTGAACATGGCGAGCGAGGCCGGGCTGGACCTGGTCGAGGTCGCCCCGACGGCCCGCCCCCCGGTGGTCCGCATCATGGATTACGGGAAGTTCAAGTTCGAACAGCAGAAGGCGCAGCGTGCGGCCAAGAAGAAGCAGCACGTGATCCAGTTGAAGGAAGTGAAGTACCGTCCCGGCATCGAGAAGCACGACTTCGACACGAAGAC
>CAZPJF010000191.1:0-6914 GCA_964586095.1 uncultured Gemmatimonas sp.
CGCCGGCGCTGATGTTCCTCACCGCGGTGAGCCTGGCGGTGGCCGCGATCCCCGAGGCGCTGCCCGCGGTGGTGACGGTCGCGCTCGCGCTCGGGGCGCGCCGCGCCGCGACGCGGCAGGCGTTGATCCGGCACCTCCCCGCCGTGGAGGCGCTCGGGTCGGTGACGTTCATCTGCACGGACAAGACCGGGACGCTGACCGAGAACCGGATGCGCGTCGCGGCGGTGCGCACCTGCACCGACGTGCGTCCGGACGCGGCGGGCGCGGCGACGGGCGCAGGCGGCGCGGCGGACGCGCCCGCGTTCGACGGGACCCCGCTCGCGGCGCGCGGCGTGGACGCGCGTCCGCGCGCGCTCCTGCTCGCGCTGGCCCTCAGCAACGATGCGGAAAGAGGCGGAGATGGCACGTCCCGCGGCGACCCGACGGAGGTGGCGCTGCTGGATGCCGCGGCGGAGGCGGGACTCGAGAAGTCGACGCTGCTCGCGCTGTATCCCCGGATCGCGGAGTCGCCGTTCAGCGCCGAGCGCGGGCGGATGACGACGGTGCATCGCGACGGCGAGCATGTGGTCGCCTTCTGCAAGGGCGCACCCGAACACGTGGTCGCGCGGTGCACGCAGGCGTGGACCCCGGCCGGGACGCTGCCGATCGACGCGGAACGCGTGCGCGCGGAGGCGGATGCGCTGGCGCGCGAGGGGATGCGCGTCCTCGCGCTCGCGACGCGGACGTGGGAGCCGCCGGCGCGGGAGGCACCGACGCACCCCGCGCCGCCTTGGGAGTCCGAGGAGGAGCTCGAGCGTGCGCTCACCTTCCTCGGGCTCGTGGGCCTGCTCGACCCCCCGCGCGCCGACGCCGCGGCGGCCGTGGCCGAGTGCCGGCGCGCGGGCATCAAGGTGGTGATGGTGACGGGCGACCATCCGCGCACCGCGGAGGCGATCGCGCGCATGCTCGGCATCGACGACGGGGTGCACGCCCGCGTGACGCCGGAGGAGAAGCTGCGGATCGTGGAGGCGCTGCAGGCGCGCGGCGAGTTCGTCGCGATGACGGGCGACGGCGTGAACGACGCGCCGGCGCTCAAGAAGGCCGACATCGGCGTGGCGATGGGGCGCACGGGGACCGACGTGGCGCGCGAGGCCGCGGACCTGATCCTGCTCGACGACCGCTTCGCGACGATCGTCGCGGCGGTGCGCGAGGGGCGGCGCATCTACGACAACATCCGGAAGTTCGTGCGCTACGCGCTCACGTGCAATTCGGCGGAACTCTGGGCGCTGCTGCTGGCGCCGCTGGTGGGCCTGCCGATCCCGCTGCTCCCGATCCACCTGCTCTGGGTGAACCTCGTCACCGACGGGCTGCCGGGGATCGCGCTGGGGCTGGAACCGGTGGAGGCGCGCGCGATGGCGCGTCCGCCGCGCCCGCCGAAGGAGAGCATCTTCGCGCACGGGCTCTGGCAGCACGCCGTCTGGGTGGGGCTGCTCATGGGCGGCACCACGCTCGCGACGCAGGCGATGGCGTGGAGCGAGGGGTGGCACTGGCAGTCGATGACGTTCACGGTGCTGGCCTTCCTGCAGCTGGGGCACCTGCTCGCGATCCGCTCGGAGCACGAGCCGGGGTGGCGCGGGCTCTCGCGCAACCCGCTGCTGGTCGGCGCGGTGCTGCTGACGGTGGCCCTGCAGCTCGCGGTGCTGTACGTCCCCGCGCTCAACGGCGTGTTCAAGACGGAGCCACTGTCGGCGGCGGAGCTCGGGGCCTGCGTGCTCCTGTCGTCGGTGGGCTTCGTGGCGGTGGAGGTGGAGAAGCTGCTGCTGCGGCGGGGCTGGCTCACGTGGGACCGCGCCGCGGCGCCGGGCTAGGGGAATCCCTCGCGGCGACGCCGGGTGTTCGCCCTCGCCGTCGGCGGGCGCGTGGTGCAGGATGCAGGAGGACTCCCAGGAGGGGCACGATGTACACGGCGATCCTCGTCCCGGTGGACGGTTCGAAACTGGCGGAGCGGGCGCTCTCGCTCGCGATCCCGCTCGCGGAGCAGCACGGGGCCCGGCTGGTGCTGGCGCACGTGCACGCCGCGGTGCTGCCGCTGACGGCGGGGGGCGGCGTGCCGATGCGGGACGCGGCCCTCGACCTCGCGGAGCGGGACGCCGCCCGCGCGTACCTGGAGCGGCTCACGGCACGGATCGGGAAGCTCGCCCGGACGCACGTGGAGGGGGTCTTCCGCGAGGGGCGCGTGGTGCCGACGCTGGTCGCGGCGGCGCAGGAACTGCGGGCGTCGCTGATCGTGATGAGCACGCACGGGCGCGGCGGCTTCCAGCGCTTCTGGCTCGGGAGCGTGGCCGACGCGGTGATGCGGCACGCGCACGTGCCGGTGCTGCTGGTGCGCGGGGCGCGGCCCGTGGCGAAGCGGCTGCAGGGCGCACCCCCGTTCGCCCGCGCGGTCGTGCCGCTCGACGGGTCGCCGCGCGCGGAGGCGGCGCTCGCGGCCGCGCAGGTGCTGCTGCACGGCGGGCCGGCGCGCGTGACGCTGGTGCACGTGGTCCATCCGATGTCGGCGGTGGCGGCGGCCAACCTGAAGCGCGACCACGAGCGCGAGGTGGTGGAGGAGTACCTCGCCCCGCTGGCCGCGCGCACGTCCTCGGCGGCGCTCGAGGTGCGGCACGAGGTGCGCGTCGATGCGAACGTCGCGCGGGTGATCCTCGAGGCGGTCGAGCGGCACGATGCGGACGTGATCACCATCGCCGGCCAGGGCCTGACCGGCGTGCAGCGCCTCCTCGTGGGGAGCGTGGCGGACAAGCTGATCCGCACGGCCGCCGTCCCGGTGCTCGTGGTGCCCGCGGGTGATACCATTCGGGGATGACGACACGACCGACGCTGTGGCTCGTCGCGGCGTTCGCCCTCGGGTGCGCGGGCGGCGGCGCACGCCCGACGCCCGACCCGCTCGAGGACCCGGCGCTAGCTGTCGTCCAGGGTGAGGTGGAACGCACCACCTTCGGCGCCGACCTGAACGTGGTGCTGCTCGCCATGACGCGGCTGCCGACGGGCATCTACTATCGCGACATCGAGCCGGGCACCGGCGTGCCGGCGATGCCGGGACGCGAGGTGCTGATGAGCTACATCGCCTACCTGGCGGACGGCACCGAGGTGGACCGCACCGCGCCGGGCGCGCGGCCCCTCCCGTTCAAGGTCGGCGAGGGGCAGGTGATCCGCGGCTGGGACCTGGGCGTGCGCGGCATGCGCACGGGCGGGACGCGCCAGCTCGTGGTGCCGTCACGCTACGCGTACGGGCCACGTGGGTCGGCGAAGGTGCCACCGAACGCGGTGATGGTGTTCGTGATCCGGCTGGACGGGGTGCGGTGAGCGCCCGCGGGCCGCGGGGCACGCGCGCGCGGCGCGCGCACCCCGCGGGTCGACCGGCCGCTACTTGCGCCGCGCGCCGTTGAACTGCGCGCCGCCCATGCCGCCGAAGTCGACGACGCCGGACACGCGGTCGGCGTCGAGGATGCGGCCCTTGAACGCGAGCACGACCTGCGCCTCACCGCCCGGCGCGAGCTCGAAGAAGAGCGAGTCGCCCTTCACCACGCCCTTGAGCGCGCGGACGCCCATCATGCGCGACTCGTAGGTACCGCTGAGCGAGTCGCCCTTCTGCGCGAACTTCACGGTGGGCGTGCCGGTGCCGTTCTCGGTGACGACCTCGAAGTCCCAGGTGCCGGTGAGGTCGTGGGCAACGGCGGCCGCGAACGCGACCGAGGAGGCGAGGACGAGCGCGAGGGCGGCGAGCGCGGCCGGGCGCAGCGAGCGGAGACGGATCATGGGAGGACTCGAGAAAAGGAAGCGGGGGCGCGCCCGAGCGGACGCGCCCCCGAGTGCTACCCCGGAAACTAACTACGGCAGCGTGAGTGCGAGCCCGCTGCCCCGCAGCGCCTCGTTCACGCCGCCCACCCGGCCGAGGAGCGCCTCGGCCTCGCGGGTCGCGACCGCGAGCGCGGCCGTCGCGTCGGCCGCCTGCCGACGGCTCGCCGCGCTCGGGACCTCCCAGTTGGAGACGAGGAGGTTCTTCACCTGGCCCACGCGCCCGAGGGCGTTGGCCGGATTCACGAAGCCCCCGCCGAAGCCGCCACCGCCGCCACCGGGGCCGCCACCGGGTCCGCCCGCCGCCGCCGGAGCGCCCGGCGCGCGCGCGGGGCCGAGCCCGAACTTCACGCGCACGGAGTCGAACGCCATCTCGAGGGCGGTGACGCGTGCCTTCTGTTCGGCCGTGAGGTTCGCCGTGGAGTCGAACTTGGACTTGGCGAGCGCGATCTGGCCGCCGAGGGCGTTGAGGCGGATGGCGAGCTCGCTGCCCTTGACCTGCTTGTCGTGCAGGTCGTTGACGAGGCGGTCGTACGCGCTGCGCTCGGCGGCGGTGAATCGGACCTCGGGGTCCATGATCATGCGCATCGGCTTGGAGTCGACGACCGCGCCATCGACCACGAGCTGCACCGTGTAGTCGCCGGGCGTGGCGTAGGGGCCGGCGTTGGCGCCGCCGCCGAAACCGCCGAAGCCGCCGCCGCCGGGCCCACCACCGCCCGGACCACCCGCCGCGCAGGGATTCTCGGCGCGGTAGCCGGGCGCCGGGAGCGGCGCGCGCACGCCGGGGACCGGGCGAGCGCCGCCCTGTCCGCCACCGAACTGGCCGCCACCGCCACCGCCGCCGCCGCCGGGGCCGCCGGGGCCACCGGGGCCGCCCGCGGCCGGCACCGTGGGTGCCGGCGCGAGCCGCATGTCCCAGCAGACCGTCTGGATGCCGGCCGCGCGCTTGGCCTGCGGCACGGCGATCTCACGGACGGTCGCGTTGCCGCGCACGATGCGCACCGCCATCGCCGACGGCGTGCCCTTCACGTGGAACTGGATCACCGCGTCGGCCGGCGGGTTCTCGCCGATGAACGTCTGGTGGCCCCAGAACTCGTCATTGCGGTCGTCCTTGGTCTTCATCTGCAGCGCCGTCGGGACGCCGAAGAGGCGCGGCGCGTTCGCGGCCTGGACCGCCGCGTACTCCTGCACCGGCGACAGGTTGTCGAGCACCCAGAGGGCGCGGCCGTGCGTCGCGACGAGCATCGCATTGTCGCGCGGGTGGAGCGTGATCTCGTCGACGCGCACCGTGGGCAGGTTCGCGCGCAGCCGCTTCCACGACGCGCCGCGGTCGAGCGAGAGGAAGATCCCCGTCTCGGTGCCCACGTAGAGCACGTCACGATTGCGCGTGTCCTCGGTGAGCGTGCGGACCACCTCGCCACGCAGGCCGCCGTCGATCCGGCGGAAGGTGGCGCCGAAGTCGGTGCTCACCCAGGCGTATGCGGCGTAGTCGTTGCGGCGGTGGTTGTCGACGGTGACGTAGACGGTGCCCTCGTCGAACGCCGACGGGACGACCTCGGAGACGAACGCGCCGGCGGGGAACCCCGGGAGACGGCCCGTGAGGTCGGTCCACGTGGCGCCGCCGTCGCGGGTCATCTGCACCGCGCCGTCATCGGTGCCGGCGTAGAGGAGCCCGGCGCGCCGCGGCGACTCGGCGAGCGCGACGATCGTGGGCCACGCGGCGATGCCGTCGTTGCGCGCGATGCTGATGTCGGAGTTCCTGACGCCGAACGTCGTCGAGTCGTTGCGGTTCCCGTTGCGCGTGAGGTCCGGCGAGATCATCGCCCACGAGTCGCCGCGGTCGGAGGTGCGGAAGACGCGGTTGGCGGCCACGTAGAGCACGCCCGCGTCGTGCGGCGACCGGATGAGCGGCGTATCCCAGTGGAAGCGGAAGGCCTCGCCCTGCGCCGGCGCCGGCGTGACGTTCTGCGGCGTGGGCCGGATCGAGCGCGACTCGCCGGTGACGATGTTGCGCCGGATGAGGTTGCCGTCCTGCGACTCGGTGTAGACGATGCGCGAATCCCGGTGGTCGGGGAGCGCGACGAAGCCGTCGCCGCCGAGGATCTGGAACCAGTCGTAGTTGTAGATGCCGGCGGCGTGGCGCGAGCGGCTGGGGCCGCACCAGTTGTAGTTGTCCTGCATGCCGCCGCAGATGTTGTACGGCACCTCCATGTCGAAGCTCACGTGGTAGAAGAGCCCGACGGGGAGGTTGGGGATGAAGGTCCAGCTCTTCGCCATGTCGTACGAGACGGCGAGGCCGCCATCGTTCCCGATGAGCACGTGCTCGGGGTTGGCCGGGTTCACCCAGATGGCGTGCACATCGTCGTGGGTGACCATCGCGGCGTCGGTCTCGACCGACTTGCCGCCGTCGATGCTCATCTGGAGGCCGACGCCGCCGTAGTACAGGCGCTCGGGGGTGGTGGGGTCGACGCGCAGCTTGGAGAAGTACATCGGCCGCGGATTGGTGGTGCTCGTGCGGCGCCAGGTCGCGCCGGCGTCGTCGGAGCGCCAGAGGCCGGTCTTGCCGGAGTCGACGGGTGCCCGCGCCGGTGCCTCGACGAGCGAGTAGACCACGTTCGGGTCGGACGGCGCGATGTCGACCGCGATGCGGCCGAGCGGGCCGTCGGGATAGCCGCCGGCGACCTTGGCCCAGGACTCGCCGCCGTCGACGGACTTGTAGAGCGCGGAGCCGGGGCCGCCGCCGTTCATGCAGCAGTTGGTGCGGCGGCGCTGGTACATGGAGGCGAAGAGCACCCTCGGGTCCCGCGGCGACATCACGATGTCGTTCGCGCCGGTGTCGTCGTCGCCCTTGAGGACGTTGCGCCAGGTGCGGCCACCATCGGTGGACTTGAAGATCCCCCGCTCCCCGCCGGGTCCCCAGAGCGGGCCGGTGGCGGCGACGTAGACGATGTCGTTGTTCGTGGGGTCGATCACGATCTCGTTGATGTGCTTCGAGTCGCGGAGCCCCATGTGCGTGAACGTCCTCCCGCCGTCGGTCGACTTGTAGACGCCCTCGCCCCAGCTGGTGGACTGGCGGTTGT
>CAZPJF010000192.1:0-1738 GCA_964586095.1 uncultured Gemmatimonas sp.
GGCGGGAGCGCCGGCGGCACGCCGATGCGCGCGGCGACCGCGCGGGCCGCGGGTCCGCTCAGCCGGACGACGGCGAGCGCCGCGCGCCCGGCCGCCGTCGCCACCGCGGCGATCGTGTCGCCGCGCCCGTCAGGGCTGCGAACGCCCGCCCGCATCGGCCGCGACCGCGGCGACCGCCTGCGACTTCGCCCGCTCGTTCGAGATCAGCCACTGCTGCGGGAGCGCCGCCACGTTCTGCACGAACCAGTAGAGATTCAGCCCGGCCGCGAAGTTGAGGCCGAAGACCGTCATCATCAGCGGCATCATCCACGCCATCATCTTCGTCTGCGGGTTCGGCGGCGTGTTGCGCATGCTGAGCCACGACAGGAAGAACATCGAGCCGCCGGTCAGGAACGGCGCGACGTAGAACGGGTCCTTCACCGAGATGTCGGGGAACCAGAGGAACGGGACCCCGCGGAACTCGATCGTGTTCTGGAAGACGAAGAAGAGCGCGAACAGGACCGGCATCGGGATCAGCATCGGCAGGCACCCGGCGAGGGGCGCGAACGGGCTGATCCCCGCGTCCTGGTAGACCTTCATCACGAGCTGCTGCTGCTTCTGCGGCTCGGTGGGGAACTTGCGCTTCGCCTCGGCCTGCGCCGCCTGGACGAGCGGTGCGATGCGCTGCATCTGGAGCTGCGAGCGCATCATCTTGCTGTTCAGCGGCCACATCAGCAGGCGGATCGCCACGCCGAAGACCACCAGGATCCAGCCGTACTCGAGCGCCGTCGTGCGCTTCATCCAGAGCAGGATCCGCATGACGATCGTGGCGAACGGCTGCACCACGCCGTTGAACCACCCGCCGTAGGGGTTGGTGTGCTCGAACTCGCGCCCCATCCCCACCAGGCGCTCCCACTCCTGCGGGCCGGCGTAGAGCTCGAGCGCGATCGGGGCGGCCGAGAGCGGCAGCACCACCGTGCCCTGCGCGTGCGCCGCGACCTTGTTCTCCCGCAGCGCGCCCGTCACCTGCACCTCCAGCATCGGCGACGCGGCGACGGTGTCGCGGGCGAGCAGGGCGACGAGGAAGTACTTGCTCTTCGCCGCGACCCAGGTGAACGGGCCGGCGCGCACCAACCGCTCGCCCGGATCCGGCTGCCGGAAGTCCACGCGCGTCACCCCGCCGCCCGGCGTCCGCATCGCGTACGCGAGATGGCGCCGGTCGTCGGCTGAATCGCGCTCCTGCGTGTCGAAGCCGCTCGGCAGGTCCGCGAGCAGGAACGCCGGTCCGGGCACACCCTCCACCTGGACATCCACGTCGAGCAGGTAGTTGTCCTCGGCGAGCGTGTACGCGATCCGCGCAGCGCCTGCACCGACCGGCGTCGTGAACGTCAGCCGCGTGCGCGCACCGAGCCGCTCCTCGGCGACCGTGAAGATCGTCCGGTCCAGCGCGACGGTGTCGCCGCCCGCGATGAGCCGATACCGCACCAGCGGGCGCGGGCCGTCGCGGAGCTCCACCGTGCCGGAGTCGCCGGCGAGGCGCGCGTAGCGCGTGAGCGTGGCGCGCGTGAGCGCAGCCCCGAGCGTCGAGAACTCGTAGGCCGCGAGCGTGTTCTCGAGGCGCGCCGTGCGCGGCGCGATCGCCGAGGTCGCTGTCGTGTCCGCGCCCGGCACCACGGGAGCGCCCGGGGCCGTCGAAGCCGGACTCGTGCCCGGCGCCGCTGCCGTGCTCGCCGCCGCACCGGAGACCGCGCCCGTGGCC
>CAZPJF010000192.1:1838-6909 GCA_964586095.1 uncultured Gemmatimonas sp.
CCCGTGGCCACACCCGGCGCGGGCGGCACGGCCGTCCGCGCGCTGTCGACGACTGCCGGCACCGGGCGCGCAGCGCCCGGAAAGAGCCTCGGCGTCAGCACGATGACGCCCATCGTGAGGACCAACGCGAGGAAGAAGCGCTTATCCATCTCGGGACGGATCGGAGGGAGGATCGGGCACCGGGTCATAGCCCCCGGCGCGGAAGGGATGGCAGCGCGCGATCCGCTTCACCGCGAGCCACCCGCCGCGGAGCGCCCCGTGCTTCTCGAGCGCCTCGATGGCGTAGTTCGAACAGGACGGCTGGTAACGGCACGCGGCCGGCAGGAGCGGCGAGAGCGTCACCTGGTACGCACGGACGGCCAGCATGAGCAGCTGCTTCACGCGCGCGCTCCGGTGAGGCGCTCCACGATCCGCTGCACGTCCGCGGCGAGCATCGCGCGATCCGCGCCGTAGGCCTCGGGTGCCGCCCGCAGCACCACGTCGAGCGCGGGCACCGCACGCAACGCCGGCAACAGCGCCGTCCGGCCGAGGTCGCGCAGCTGACGCTTCACCCGATTGCGGGCGACCGCCGTGTGTTTGTGCCGCGGCACGATGATCCCCAGCCGCGCGGCATGCGAAAGGGAAGCGACGTACCGAGCCTCGAGATGCCGAGTCCGGAATCGCTTCCCTTCACGACGCACCGCGTCGAGATCCGCCGTCCGCGTCAACCGCCGGGCCGGCGGGAAGCGGAACGACGGCTCAGGCGCCAGCGTACTTCGACGGCAGCTTCACGGTGAGCCGCTTGCGGCCCTTCTTGCGGCGACGGCTGAGGACTTCGCGCCCCCACTTGGTTTCCATGCGCGCGCGGAACCCGTGCGTCTTGATGCGACGCTTGTTGCGCGGGCGGTAAGTCGGCTTCCCCATTGGCACTCCAAAAGGCTGGAAAAACTGGTGCGGACAGAACGCTAAACGTAGTCGCGGTCACGGCTTAGGTCAACGGGACGAACCACGCCTGACGGCTGGTTCGCTTCCACGAACGTTGACTTGTCCACAGGGCAGGGGTAGCTTGGCGGCCCCTTCGGATTTCCACATTCGCTCGGCCCGGAATGTCCCTTACCGCCACCGAAGCCTGGACGCGCCTGCTCGATCGGGCGCGCACCCAGCTCTCGGATCATGTCGTGGATACCTGGCTCGCCCCGCTCACCGCGGCCGAGTTCTCGGGCGAGGCCCTCACCCTCAATGCGCCCGACCAGTTTTCGGTCGAGTGGAACGAGCGCCGTCACTCGGCGATCCTCGAGTCCCTCGCGCCGGTGGCGTTCGGCCACCCGGT
Organism: uncultured Gemmatimonas sp.; assembly: GCA_964586095.1. Lineage (GTDB taxonomy): Bacteria > Gemmatimonadota > Gemmatimonadetes > Gemmatimonadales > Gemmatimonadaceae > Pseudogemmatithrix. Next base: position 3,148 of record CAZPJF010000192.1, read on the forward strand.
GAAGATCGAGCTGCGCGTCCAGCAGGAACGGCTTCAGCGCAGCCAGATGGATCTGTTTGTCCCAGTAAAGGGTCAGGAACGCGCCATCGTCGAGCCAGAAAAGCCGCGCGAGAACGTTACTCTCTCGTCGCTCAACGACCGCTACACCTTCGATACCTTCGTCGTCGGGAAGTCCAACGACCTCGCCGCGGCCGCCGCGGCCGCCGTCGCGCAAGCCCCGGGCAAGACCTACAACCCCCTCTTCTTCTACGGTCCCACCGGGCTCGGCAAGACCCATCTGATGCAGGCGATCGCGCACGACATCCTCAAGCGCGCACCGGCGACCCGCGTCACCTACATCACCACCGAGCAGTTCACCAACGACGTCATCACCTCCATCGGCAAGGGCGCCATGCATGACTTCCGGCGTCGCTACCGCGAGACCGACCTCTTCCTGGTCGATGACGTCCACTTCATCGGCGGCAAGAACTCCACCCAGGAGGAGTTCTTCCATACGTTCAACGCGCTGTACGAGGCGGGTCGGCAGATCGTCCTCACGTCCGATCGCCCCCCGTCCGAGATCCCGAAGCTCGAGGCGCGTCTCGCGTCCCGCTTCGCCTGGGGCATGGTCGCCGACGTCGGCCAACCCGACCTCGAGCACCGCATCGCGATCCTCCGCCGGAAGGCGGCCATGGACCACCTCGAGCACACCATCCCGGATGACGTGCTGCACTTCATCGCGGACCACGTGCAGTCCAACGTGCGCGAGCTCGAGGGCTCCATCATCAAGCTCCTCGCCTTCGCCTCGCTCAAGCATCGCGTCATCACCGTCGACCTCGCGCGCGAGGCGTTGCGCGACAAGTTGCGGGCGAACGATGCGGCGGCCGCCAATCCCGTGCGGCAGGATCGGATGGGCCAGATCCAGCAGCGCGTGGCCAGCGAATGGGGCATCACGGTCGACGGGCTCCGCTCCAAGACGCGGACCAAGAACCTCACCGTCCCGCGCCAGGTCGCGATGTACCTCGCGCGCGAGGTCCTCGGGCTGCAGCTGGTGGAGATCGGCCTCGCCTTTGGCGGGCGGGACCACTCGACCGTCATCCACTCGCTCGAGCGCGTGGCGGAGATGATGAAGGACAGTGCCGACTTCCGCGCCCGTGTGGAGAAGGTGCGGGAAACCGTCCGGCATCCCGGCTGATCCACATCGGGGAGCCGGTTCTCCACGGGCCCTCCGCGTTCCCCCCGACCGCCCACACGCTCTCCCCTCAGGTCTCACATCACGGCGCGCTCGGCACGCCCATGCGCCGCAACGTCTTCCGGCATCCGTCCACAGTCCACATCTTTCTGCTACTACTGCTGAATTGGTAATTCAGTAACTAGTCACCGCAGCGCTCCGCGCCCTTCCACACGCTCCCGTCACTCGGCCAGGCACCGAATGCGTTTCACCATCACGCGCGAGAAGCTCCAGGAGGGGCTCGCAGCCGTCACCCCCGCGGTGCCCGGCAAGACGACGCTTCCCGTCCTCGCCAACCTTCTCGTCCAGACCACCGACAAGGGCATCCGCATCTCGGGCACCGACCTCGACATCGCGGTCAGCACCGAGGTCACGGCGGACGTCGAGGCGGTCGGCGCGATCACGATCCCCGCCCGCAAGTTGAGCGAGATCGCACGCGAGCTGCCGCCGGCGCCCGTGCGGATCTCGGCGACCGGCGACCAGCGCATCACGCTCGAATGCGGCCGGTCGAAGTTCAAGCTGCTGGGCCTCCCCAAGTCGGAGTTCCCGAGCTTCCCCGCCGTGCAGTTCGAGAAGGCGGTGCGCATCCCGTCCGGCGACCTGCAGAAGCTCATCCAGCACACCGCCTTCGCTGCCAGCACGGAGGAGAGCCGGCCCATCCTCAACGGCGTCCTCTGGGAGCTGCGCGCAGATGCCATGCGCATGGTCGCGACCAACGGGCACCGGCTCGCGAAGATGGAAGTCCCGGTCAGCGGCGGGCAGAAGGCCGACCTGATCATCCCGCCCAAGGCGCTCGACCAGATCCGCCGGCTCTTCGCCGCCGAGGAGGAGCTCGAGGTGGCCCAGGGGGAGAATCACCTCGGGTTCCGCTCGCCGTTCACCTCGGTCTTCACGCGGCTGATCGAGGGGCCCTATCCCGGATACGAACAGGTCATCCCGAAGGACAACGACAAGTACGCGATCCTCGACAAGGCGGCCTTCACCGGCGCGCTCAAGCGAATGAGCGTGGTCGCGTCGGACCAGACGCACCGGATCCGCCTCTCCTTCAACGCGGGGATGCTCAAGTTCTCGGTGAGCACGCCGGACCTGGGCGAGGCGCAGGACGAGCTCCCCATCCGCTTCGAGGGCGACCCGCTCGACATCGGGTTCAACGCGGCGTATCTCCTCGAGATCCTCCGCTATCTCCCGACCGACGAGGTCCGGATGACGTTCCGGGCCCCGGAGCGGGCCTCGACGATCGAGCCCGAGGGCTGGAGCGATGCGGCCAAGTACCTCTGTCTCCTGATGCCGTTGCGCCTCGTCGACTGAGCGCAACCGGGCGCGCGCCGTCAGCGCGCGTCGATCTCGATGCGCGTGTGTTGCCGGAGCTCCTGGGCTCGGTGACGCCCGCGCATCCGCATCTCCAGAATCGCGTCGCCGACGCCATGGCTGACCACCCCCCCGGCGAGGCGCACGGCGAGCCGCATCGCTGCCGAGCCATCGGCGGAGATCTCGATCGGCTCCCCGAACTGCGATCCCGCACCGGACATGCGCGTGCGCGACACGCGGTCTAGCAGGAGCACCGACTCGCCGTTCCGCCGCTCGGCGCCCACGACGACGTAGCGTCGCTCGACGCGGACCAGGAGCGGGATGGAGTCGCGGCAGAGGGTGTAGGCCGCGGTATCGGTCCACGCCGTCCCGCGGGACACCTCCTTCGGTACCGCCACGAACAGCTCGCGCAATGGCGCCAGTGCGAGGGCCGCGAGTGCGCACGCGCCCGCCGTCGGCGGATCGATCTCCGTCGCGCGGGTCTCGTGAGCCTCGGTCGCCGCGAACGGCACGGGGAGCAGGAGTCCGGGAACCGCTGCGAGTGCGCTGGCGTCACGGCCGAGGCGGAACTCCGTGACGAGGCCTGAGATGCGAGCCGGGCCCGCCCCGGCGAGCCGCGTCCAGGTTGCGACGAGCTCGACTTCCGACGTGTCCGCGCGCTCCACCGAATCGACTCGCGAACGAAGCAGCGCACTCAGCCGGATCCGATGCGCGTGTGTCCCCGGAGGGGCCGAGACCCGCCACGGCGGATCGAGCGGATCGCTGGGTGCCGGCGTTCCTGCGGTCACCGGGCGAGGCGACGGCGCCGCCGACACGGCGGGCGTGGCACACGCGAGCGCGCCGACCGTCGGGACGAGGAGGAGGTGGAGGAGTCGCGTGCGGCGCATCGGGGTCGGAAGGTCGGCGAGGACGCGCGGGCGGCCACCCGCCCGCCCGCGCGCCTCGACTGCCGATCGTCGGTTCCGCCTGTAAGCCGGGTTCTGTCGCGACCTCGCGGCCGCGGACGATCATTTCTCTCGGCGTACGGTCGCCCGCACGCTCTAGCAGCCAACCCGCGGCGTCCTGGTCGCAGAGGACTGCTGCTCGCCGCCTATTTGGCCTTGCTCCCGCTGGGGTTTGCCGTGCCGCCGCTGTTGCCAGTGGCGCGGTGGGCTCTTACCCCACCTTTTCACCCTTGCCTCCACTCGCGCGAAGGCGGTCTGTTCTCTGTGGCACTGTCCGTCACGCCTCGCGGCGTGCCCAGG
>CAZPJF010000193.1:0-6900 GCA_964586095.1 uncultured Gemmatimonas sp.
TGGGGGGGGTGCTGGGATTGGATCCCGAGCAGTTGATCGGGTTCTCCGCCGTGAGCGGCGCCGGGGGTGATGAACTGGCCGCGGCGCTCGTGGGGTTGCTCGAGGCGGTGCGCACGGAGGGGGGCGGGCCGGGGGAGGGCGACGCGGACGTGGGGCCGGCGCCGGGGCCCGCGCCGGAGTGAGGGGCCGGCTGCACCGCAGGTGACGCGGCGGGGCGGGGCGATGGCGCACCGTGTCGGGTCGAGCGGACCGGCCACGCAGTAGATTGGGACCATGCCCCGCATCCCTCTCCAATCGCTGCCGCCGCGACCGCGCCAGGACCTCGCTGACGCCTGGCTCGCGCAGTTCGAGGCCCGGCTCAACGACCCGGCCATCGACCGTTCGGACCTGTGCCGCGACACGCTCGCCGAGCTCGCGTACCCCGGCATGGCGGCGCGGCTGCCGGCGGCCCTCGACGACCCGACGGTGCCGCTCGCGACGCGCCTTGCGCTCTCGGCGCTGGACCCGCGCAACGTCACGCTCGAGCCGGAGTTCTACGGCGACTGCGACCAGGCGCGCTTCCAGCGCGTCAAGCCGCTGCTCTGGCTCTGGTACTCGTTCGACCGCCTCCCCATCGGCGGACAGAACGTCGAGCTGGGCGTGCGGCTCCGGCGGCTCCTCGCCCCGCACATCTTCAAGCGCGTCGGCCGGAACTTCAAGTGCTTCCAGCACGTGGAGTTCTCGTTCGGGTACAACATGGAGGTCGGGGACGATGTCGTCGTCCACCGCCATGTGCTGCTGGATGACCGCGGCGGGATCCGCCTCGGGAACAAGGTGTCGATCAGCGACTATGCGAACATCTACTCCCACACGCACAGCATCGTGGAGCAGGTCGACGTGACGAATGCGCTCACCGTGCTCGGCGACGGCGTGCGCGTGACCTACCACGCGACGGTGCTCGCGGGCGTTCACGTGGGGGAGCAGGGGATGGTCGGCGCGGTGGCCGTCGCGACCAAGGACGTGCGTCCCTACCACGTGAACGTGGGGATCCCGGCCAAGAGCGTGCGGGTGAAGCCGAACGCACCACCGGAGGGAGACCGGCTCCGGACGAGCCTCGAGCGGTCGAGGGTCGACGGGAGCGACGAAGGCTGACGACCGCCGCGGGCGCGGCCGGGCGGCGGCGCCTACGGGACCGCGAGGACGTCCCAGAGGTTGGGCTGCGCCAGCAGCTTGCGCGCATCGTCGAGCACGCGCGCCTCGTGCGGCCACGCGAAGCGGCGGCGCGCCTGGCTCGGCGTGAGCCACGCGTGGCGGCGATGCTCCTCGCCGAGCACGACCGGGGCGTCGGGCGCGACCACGGCCGCGAAGACCGCGGCGAGCTGGACGCTGCCCCTGGGCACGAGATAGAACTGGTGCATCGTCACCGAGAGGAGCATCGCGGGCCTGAGCCCGGTCTCCTCGAACAGCTCGCGCCGTGCGGCCTGCGGCAGCGTCTCGCCCGGCTCCACCTTGCCGTGGACCATCTCCCACGCGCCCGGGCAGCGCGTGTCGGCGGCGCGCTCGAGCGCGAGCACGGTCCAGCCCTTGGCGACCGGCCGGAAGACGACGACGTCGACGACGCCGACCTCGACGGGGATGCCGCTCACGGCACGGACCCGCGCCGGCGCTGCCGCGTCGCGCCCCGCATCACGGCGCGGCTTTCGCCTTGCGCTCGAGGAGCGAGTGGATGCGCGCCGAGAGCGCGCGGGCGCGGAACGGCTTGGTGAGGTAGTCGCTCGCGCCGTACTCGAAGACGCGCACCTCGCTGTCCTCGTCGCCCTTGGCGGTGAGCACGATCACGGGGAGCTTCTGCGTCGCCGGGCGCGCGCGGAGGTGGCTCAGCACGCCGTAGCCGTCGAGGCGCGGCAGGTTGAGGTCGAGCACCACGAGGTCGGGCGCGAGGCGGTCGACCTCGTCGAGCGCGGCGACGCCGTCCCCCGCCTCGTGCACGATGAAGCCCTCGCGCTCGAGCAGGTCCTTCATCACGCGCCGCAACGACTCCTCGTCCTCCACCAGGAGCACCCGCCGCGTCGCCGGCTTCTTGACCGTCACGGGGTCCTCGACGAGCTCGAACGACTCGCCCGTGAAGCTCGCGGGAGCGGAGTGGCGCGTACCACTCCGGCGGCCGGACGGCGCCGGCGCCGACGGGGCCTCCTCGTCGACGAGGTTCACGGTGCCGTTGCCGCCGCTGTCGCGCTTGGACCGCGCGGCCGGCACCTCCTGCGTGCTCACGCGCGGCTGCGATCCGGACTTGGCGCTCCCCGCCTCGAGGGGCGCCTCCAGCACCCGGAGCAGCTCCTCGATGGTCGTCTCGCCCTGCCGGACGTGCTGGACGCCCGACTCCCAGAGCGAGCGCATGCCGCCCTCGCGCGCGGCATCGTTGATCCGCTCGACCGACTCGTTCCCCGCGATGCGCCGCTCCACCTCGTCGGTCGCGTGCAGCACCTCCTCGATCGCGAGGCGGCCGCGGTAGCCGGTCATCGAGCACTCGGCGCAGCCCACCGCGCGGTAGAGCGTGCCCTGCTCCGGGAAGTACTTCTTCAGGCGGTCGGGCACCTGCCCCACCGAGAGCTCGCGGCAGTGGACGCAGAGCCGGCGCATGAGGCGCTGGGCGACCACGCCCTTCAGCGCGGCGGCGATCTTGTAGCTCTCGATGCCGATGTCGACGAGGCGCGTGACCGAGCTCGCCGCGTCGTTCGTGTGCAGCGTCGAGAGCACGAGGTGGCCCGTGAGCGACGCCTGGATGGCGATGTTCGCCGTCTCCTTGTCGCGGATCTCGCCGACGAGGATGACGTCGGGGTCCTGGCGCAGGATCGACCGCAGCGCCGCCGGGAAGGTGAGCCCCGCCTTCTCGTTCACCTGCACCTGCACGATGCCCTGCAGCCGGTACTCGACCGGGTCCTCGACGGTCACGATGTTCACGCCGCGGCCCTGCACCGAACGCAGCATCGAGTACAGCGTCGTAGTCTTGCCCGACCCGGTGGGGCCGGTCACGAGCACGATCCCCTCGCGCGCCTGCAGGAGCTCCTGGATCCGCGTCAGCTCGTCGGGGAGGAGGCCGAGCGAGTCGAGCGAGAGGATCGTCGCCCGCTGGTCGAGGATGCGGATGACGACCTTCTCGCCCTGCGAGGCGGGAAGGGTCGAGACGCGCAGGTCCACGCGATTGCCGCTCACCGCCACGCGCGCCCGGCCGTCCTGCGGACGGAGCCGGTCGGCGATGTCGAGCTGCGCCATGATCTTGACGCGCGACACCAGCGGCACGCCAGCCGGCTTGGGGAGCACCATCACCTGGCGCAGCACGCCGTCGATGCGGTAGCGCACGGCGACGCCCGACTCCTCGGGCTCGAGGTGGATGTCCGACGCCCGCGACTGGATCCCCTCGGCGAGGATCCGGTCGACCAGCTGGATGACGGGACGCTCGCCGGCCCGCGCCGCCCCCAGGTCGAGCTCGTTCTCGTCGATCGACTCGCCGATCGTCTCGACGTCGTAGCTCCCCTGCACGTTCTCGAGGATCTTCTCGAAGACGTTCTCGGGGCGGTACACCTCGTCGATGCGGTCGTGGATCCGCTTGGGGGCCGCGATCGACATGCGGACCGTCCGCCCCAGCGCGAAGGCGAGCGTCCGCTCGCAATCGAGGTCGAGCGGGTCCGACGTCGCGATGTCGAGCACGCTGTCCGAGATCGAGAGCGGCAGGACCCGGTACTTCCGCGCCAAAGCCTCCGGGACGAGCTCGCGGGCCTGCTGGCTCACCGAGTTGACGTCGGCGACCTTCATCCGGAAGCGCTCGGCCACGGCGCGCACCACGGCGTCATCCTGCAGCCACCCGCGCCGGACCACGTCGTCCCAGAGGCTCTCGACCGGCTGCGCGCGAAGCTCCTCGAGCTGCTCGACCGAGAGCAGCCCCTCGAGGGTCGCCACGAGCCATTCATCGCGGGCCGGTCTGGCCGAACTTCCCATGCAGGTCCTCAGGTGTCGCTGGAACGCACGCCTACTGGATGCGGAATCTACCGTTCAGGAATCAGACAGCTAGCCGGACCGGCACCGGGATGGCGCGATGCTGCCACCTCAGCGTCGCTGGACGTCCACTGGACCGCGTAGGGATCGCAGCCCCCAAGCCAGGAACGAACAGGCCGACCACCCTCACCGTGCCGCCCGCACGGCCCGGCGCGATCGGTCACAGCACCAGCCAGAACTCCCGCGACACGTCGATCGAGAAGAGCCACCCGCGCCCCCGGAGAGGTCGGGCGACATCGACGCGAAGGAGGTCGAACAGGCCGATGATCCCGATCCCGGCGGACGGGTAGCCGTGCCAGCCCCCCGCGACGCCGTGTCGCAGCGTCGCCTGGTGCAGGTAGGGCGCCAGCACGAGCGACGACGGGACCTGCCCGAACCGCCCGAGCCGCATGGGCACGAACGGCACCCGGCGTTCCCACTCGAGGCGCTGCAGCACCGCCGCGTCGCCCCGGAGCGAGTGGAAGCGGTAGCCAGGCGCCGAGAGCGGTCCTCCCGCCACGACCGCGGCCTGCACCGGCGCACCCGAGCCGGACGAGAGCACCGCCGCGTAGGTGCGCGCGACGAGCCGCCCGCCCGCCACCGGCGTCCGGACCTGCCCTTCAACAGACGCGCGAAGGTACGTCGTGGTGACGCCTCCGCCCCACGGCGCGACGGCGGTGCCCGCGAGCCGGGACGCCAGCTGCCAATCGAGGGCTTCGGGGGTCGCCGGCGGGGCGACGCTCCACGCGACGCCCACGCGGCTCGACCGCACGCGGTCGGCGGGGGTGAGCGGCTCGTAGCGTCCGGTCGCGGGGGCACCGCGGAGGGCGAGGGGCGCCTGCCGCTCGTGCGCCAACTCGAACCCGAGCCGTCGCCGGCCGCGCGCCGGGAGGTCGAACCGGAGGAGGCCCCCCGCGACGCCGTAGGGATCGGTCCAGTCCGACCCGAACTCCTGCGCGGCGATCGAGTTCCGGAGCCCGCTCACCTCCTGGAGGTCGCCGACCTGGGCGAAGTCGTTCCGGCCCTCGATCGCGAGGCGATGCCCGCGCGCGGATTCCCAGGTGAGGACGCCGCGCCCCTTGAAGCGGGAATCGGCGAACCCGTAGCGCCCGGCGATGGTGGTCGAGACGCCGCCGCCGAGGCTCTGCGTCATGCCCGCGCCGAGGGCGAGCCCCTCGGCGCGATCCACGCGGACGAGGTCGGAGACCCGTCGCGCCGACGGCGCGGTGTTGCGGGCGCGGGCCAGCGCACCGGCGCGGACGAGCGCGCGCGCCTCCTCCTGCACGCGCCGGACCTCGACGGCATCCAGCGCGCGCACCTCCTCGGGGAGCGTGCGGAGCAGCTCGCCCTCGAACGCGTACGCCCGCTGCTGCGATCGCGGCGCGTCCGTGATCTCGGGTCCGACGAACGTCTGGCGCGACAGCCCGCGGTTGGTCTCGATGCAGCAGACCTCCCAGCGGCCGCGGATGATCCCGCGCGCCGGGAAGTCCATCCACGTGGCGGAGCGGCGGATCTCGATCTCCTGCCGGCGCGGCAGCCAGAACCGGCCGTCGACGAGTCCGTTCTCGAGGATCACCGAGACGTCCTCGAGCTGCGGATCCTTGAGGGCCGACCGGGTGAACGAGAAGGTCATGCGCACGACGCTCGACGTGACGCGGTCGATGAACACGGCGCCCACGGCGCCGGGCTGCCGGTCGTCGCGCGGGCGCACGCTCACCTGGATCACGTCGATGGCGCGGTCGGCGGTCCGGATGGCGAGCGAGTCGACGATCCGGTAGTCGTAGTGCTCGAGCCCCGCCGCCGAGAGCGGGTGGGGGACGTCGCGCACCTCGTCGCCGTCGCCGAGGCGGATCACCGCCGGGAAGTCGTTCTGCACGATCCCGAGGTGGTCGCGGTGGTAGTTGATGTCGGTGGGGAGGAGGAGCGTGTCGCGCCGGCCGATGATGCGTTGCTTGCTCCGGTCGGGCGCGCCCCAATAGACTTCGAGCATCAGCTCGTCGGACTTGATGACGGCGGGCGGGAGCGGGAAGCCGTCGCCGAGCTGCGCGAGGAAGGTGAGGTAGCCGTGGGCGCGCGCGGTGTAGTCGACGAGGCCCGTGTCGGAGAGCTGCTCGGCGCGGCGCGCCACGGCGGCGATGACGAGGGCACGGGTGCGGGCATCGTTCCACCCCGCCTGCGCCGTGAGCGCCGCAGGGGACAGGGACAGGACGACACCGACCGCGACGACGATCGCGCGCAGGGAACGCATGGCGGGAATTTCAGCGCGCGCACGGCGCGTCACAACCGCGGGGCCGCAGTGAGGTACGAAGCGTTCCGGGCGCGCTGCCTGCCGGGCGCGCTCGTGCCCGTCTGGCGCGACGAGCTCCTCGACGCCGACACCGCCGTGCAGGCCTTCCACCGACTGCGCGAGCCCCCGTTCGCCTTCCTGCTGGAGTCGGCGCCGGCGGGGAGCGAGACCTGGGCCCGCTACACCTTCCTCGGCACCGCGCCCCGCGCCGCGTGGCGGCTCACCGACGGCGTGGTGGAGCGCTGGGACGCGCGCCGGGGATGGCACGGCGCGCGCCGGGTCGGGGACCCGCTCGCCGACCTGGGCGCGCTGCTGACCGCGCACCCGCCGGTCGAGGTACCGGAGCTCGGCGCCTTCTGGGGCGGCGCCGTGGGCTTCTTCGGCTACGACGTCGTGCGGCACCTCGAGCGGATCGGTGCGGCGCCCCCGCGCGGCGTGCGCGCGCCGGATGCGCTCTTCCTGCTCACGGGGACGGTCGTCATCATCGACAACCTGCGCGCGCAGGCGCGGGTGGTCGCCGCCGTGGTCGCGCCGGACCCGGCCGACGCCGCCGCCTGCCGCGCGGCGTGGGAGGGGGCGCAGCACGAGATCGACGCCACGCT
>CAZPJF010000194.1:0-6816 GCA_964586095.1 uncultured Gemmatimonas sp.
CGCTCGAGATCGAGCAGATCCCGCGCCCCTCGCTCGAGGCCGCCGCCGCGCAGGCACCGCTCTGCCCCGGGGTGGAGGCGGTGTTCATCGTGCAGGAGCGTGCGCGGCAGAAGGAGTGGCTCGCCGCGAACGGCTTCCCGCTCGGCCCCTTCCGCACCGTGCGCCACGCCGCCACCACCGCCGACGCGGTCGCGGCGCTCGGCCCGTCGATCGTGAAGAGCGCCATGGGGGGCTACGACGGCCGCGGCCAGGTGCGCGTGCGCACCCCGGACGACGGGCGCGCCGCCTTCGACACCCTCCGCGCGCCCGTCTGCGTGGTCGAGGCCTTCCTGGACATCGCGACCGAGATCAGCGTCCTCGTCGCGCGGCGGGCGGATGGCATCGCCGTCGCCTACCCGACCTCGCGGAACCTGCACACCAACGGCGTCCTCACCTGGGCGGTCACGCCCTCCGGCGCCGACGACGAGCTCGAGCTCCGCGCCCGGCAGCTCGCACTGGGGATCGCCGAGCGGCTCGGCATCGTCGGCCTGCTCGCCACGGAGCTGTTCGTGCTCACGGACGGCACGCTGCTCGTCAACGAGCTCGCGCCGCGCCCGCACAACACCTTCCACCACTCCGAGCGCGCGCATCCCACCAGCCAGTTCGAGCAGCTGGTGCGCGCCATCTGCGACCTGCCGCTCGGGGGCACCGAGGTCGTGCGCCCCGCCGCGATCCACAACCTCCTCGGCGAGCTCTGGGCGGGCGGCGAGCCCCACTGGTCCCGCGCGCTGGCCGTCCCGGGCGTGCGGCTGCATCTCTACGGCAAGCGGGAGGCGCGTCCCGGTCGCAAGATGGGCCACCTCTCCGCCGACGGCGCGACCCCCGAGGAAGCGCTCGACCGCGTGCTCACCGCCTATCGCGCCATCGCGCGCTGAGGACCCCGCGATGCCCACCCCCCGCCCCGCCTTCCGCGAACTCGACCCCGCCGAGTGCACCGCGCTCCTCCAGCGGCACCATGTGGGCCGCATGGCATTCTCGCGGAAGGACCGCGTCGACATCGAGCCGATCCACTACGTCTTCGACGACGGCTGGCTCTACGGCCGCACGCAGCCCGGCACCAAGCTCGAGGTCCTCACGCACAACCGGTGGGTCGCCTTCGAGGTCGACGAGGTCGACGCGCTCTTCGACTGGCGCAGCGTGGTGGTGAAGGGCGGGTTCTACCTCCTGCGCCGTGACGGCAGCGAGCAGGAGGTCGCGATCTACGACAAGGGGATCCGCATCCTGCGCACGCTCGTCCCGGAGACGATGACGCCCCACGACCCGCTCCCCGAGCGCGCGATCGTGTTCCGCATCCACATCGACGAGATGTACGGGCGCGCGGCGAGCACGCGGTAGCGCTCGGTAGCACGCCGGAGCAGGCGCTGGTCCGCGCCGCGCTCAGCGCGGCGCGATCCCGTACCTGCGCAACACCTCGCGGACGCGGTCGAGCGGGATCGCCTCCACCGTGCGCCCGTTCCCGCTCACCGTCGTCGCCTGGAAGAGCGAGTTGTGGATCGCCTCCTCCACCGCCTCGACCGTCGCCTGGAAGAGCGCGGTCATCGCCTCGTTGGCGAGCTGCGTGGTGGCGTGCCGCGGCGCGTCCCACGCGCGCCGCACGCTGGCCGCGGTGGAGAACGCGAGCGCGTAGTCCCCGCTGCCGTTGGAGGCCGAGCTCCCCGTGCGGCCGAGGCCCATCATGGCACGCGAGGCCACGCGGCCGAGGTTGCGGTCGTCCACCGGCGCGTCGGTCGCGATCACGATGATGATGGAGCCGTCGCCGTCGTCGCCGGAGACGTCGCGCTGGAAGGCGTAGCGGCCCAGCTCGCGCCCCACCGGCGCGCCGAGCACGCTGAATACGCCGCCGAAGTTGCTCTGCACCAGCACGCCGACCGTCCAACCGCCGAGCCCCGCGGGGAGCACGCGCGAGGAGGTCCCGATGCCCCCCTTCCAGCCGAAGGCCACCGTGCCGGTCCCCGCGCCCACGCTCCCCTCGGCGACCGGACCGCCGCGCGCCCCCTCGAGCGCGGCCCGTACCGCCGCCGCGGTCACCGGCCGCGCCCGGATGTCGTTGAGCCCGCCGTCGTTCGTCTCGCCGACCACGGGGTTGATCGACCGCACCTGTTGCATCCCGGGCTGCTCCAGCATCCACTCGGCCATCGCGTCGGCCGCCTTCCACACGCAGAGCGTGCAGGTGAGGAGGACCGGCGTCTCGAGCTCGCCGAGCTCGGCGAGCTGCGTGCTCCCCGCGAACTTCCCGAAGCCGTTCCCCACATGCAGCGCGGCCGGCACGCGCGAGAGGTATGCGTTCTCGCCATGCGGCAGGATGGCGGTGACGCCGGTGCGCACCGTCTCGCCTTCGCTCAGCGTGACGTGACCGACGCGGACCCCGGCGACATCGGTGATCGCGTTGAGCGGCCCGGGCGCGAACACGCCCGGCGCCACGCCGAGGTCGCGCGCCCGGGCGCGGCCGGGGTTCGCGGTGGACTGGGCACCAAGGGCGGGCGCGAGGAGGAGCAGCACCAGGAGGCGCGCGGTGTGGCGCGCCCCCGATCGCGCGTGCACGCACGCGGAGAGGCGCCGCAGCGGCCGGGCGGCGGGCGCACCGGCGGCGGCGGAGGCGGGTCGGGAGGCGGTCATCCCGTTATCTTACGCCCGTGCCCCTGATCCCGCTCCACGGCCACGACACGCTCCGCGAGCGCCTCGGCGCGCAGGCCCGCGCGGGAACGCTCCCCGCGAGCCTCCTCCTCCAGGGGCCGGCCGGCGTGGGCAAGCAGCGCTTCGCGCTCTGGCTCGGGCAGGTCCTGCTCTGCGAGGCCGAGGAACGCCCGTGCGGGCTCTGCCAGCACTGCCGCTACGCACTGCAGCTGCAGCACCCCGACCTGCGCTGGTTCTTCCCGCGCAAGAACCTCGGCTCCGACACCGCCGTGGAGGACGCGCAGGCCGAGTACGAGGGCGCCGCGAGGGAACGGGTGGAGGCCAACGGGCTCTACGCGCGCCCCGATGGCTCCATGGGCATCTACATGTACGTCACGCGGCTCCTGGTGCAGATGGCGAGCCGGTCGCCGGCGCTCGCGCGCCGCAAGGTGTTCGTCCTCGGCGACGCCGAACGGATGGTGCCACAGGCCGCGAACCCCGAGGCCGCGAACGCGCTGCTCAAGCTCCTCGAGGAACCGCCGGCCGACACGACCTTCATCCTCACGTCGAGCGAGCCCGGCCTGCTCCTGCCGACCATCCGCTCGCGCGTGGTGGCGGTGCGCGTCGCACCGCTGGGTGAGGCGGCCATGCGCCGCTTCCTCGCCGACCCGTACGCGCAGCAGGCGCTGCCGAACGAGACGCCGGAGCGCCTGCTGCGGATGGCGAACGGGGCGCCCGGCACCCTGATCGGCGCGGCGGACCGCGCGGCAGCGGCCCAGCGGGCGCGGGCGCTCCTCACCGCCGCGGACGGCGGGCGCGAACAGGCCCTGCGGGCGGCGTTCACGGCCGGGAGCGGGAAGGCGCGCGGCGCGTTCACCGACGTGCTCGACGCGCTCACCGTGCTCCTGCACGAGCGCGCGCGCGACGCCACCGCGCGCGGCGACGACCGCGCCGCGCGCGCGGCGGTCCGTGCCGTGCCCGCCGTGGAGCAGGCCAAGCGCGCCGCCGAAGGGAACCTCAACCCCCAGCTCGTCACGGCGCGGTTGCTCGACGAGCTCGCGATGGCGGCGCGATGAGCGACCCCGGGACGCCGCACGGCGGCGGCGCGGACGAGGCGCCCCGCGCCCCGCTCTCGCACCTCGACGCGATCGGGCGCGCGTCGATGGTCGATGTGACCGCCAAGGCCGCGTCGGCGCGGCGGGCGCTGGCCGAGGGCCGCATCGTCATGAGCGCCGCCGCCTTCGCGGCGGTGCGCGATGCGCAGGTGGCCAAGGGCGACGTCCTCGGCACCGCGCGCGTCGCCGGCGTGCTGGCCGCCAAGCGCACCGCCGACCTCATCCCGCTCTGCCACCCGCTCGCCCTCACCGACGTGCAGGTGCGCTTCGCCCTCGACGAGTCCGCGCTTGCCGTGACCTGCGAGGCCGAGGTGCGCACGGCGGGCCCCACCGGGGTGGAGATGGAAGCGCTGACGGCGGTGTCGGTCGCGCTCCTCACCGTGTACGACATGGCGAAGAGCGCCGACAAGGCGATGCGCATCGAGGGGATCCGCCTGCGCGAGAAGGACGGCGGGAAGTCCGGCCCCTGGCGCGCGCCCTGAGCGGCGTCAGCGCGCCCCCGGGATCCCCCTCCCCTCGCGCGGCGCGCCCCGGGGCGCCCCCGCCTCAGCGCACCCGCAGCTTCTGCCCGACGCGGATCTGGTCGCCCTTGAGCCGGTTCATCCGCTTGAGCGCCGCCACCGTGGTCCCGTTCCGCCGCGCGATGACGGAGAGCGACTCGCCCTTCTTCACCACGTGCAGGCCGCTCGCCGAGGTGCCGTAGCGCTCGATCTTGGGATCGGGCACGTCGCGCGCCGCGCGCACCACGTCCACGCGCGGCACGAGGATCCGCTGGCCCGCATGCAGGTTCCCGTTCTTGAGGCGCGTCGCCTGCGGGTTGTACCAGTTCAGCTGCTGCGCCGTGAGGCCGTGCGCCTTGGCGATCCTCGTCATGTAGTCACCGTCCTTGGTGACCACGCGCTTCACGCCGGTGCGCTCGGCTTCGGGGAGCGCCTCGAACCGCGCCGCGAACTCCGCCGTGGTCCCGACCGGCACGCGCAACCAGCTCGCCGCGCCGGCGGGGGGCGTCATCCCGCGCAGGATGTGCGGGTTGTAGTCGAGCACCGTGTCGACCGGCACGTCGAGCGCCTTCGCGACGGCCGCGAGCGGCGTCGCCGGCGGCACGCTCACCGAGTCCCAGGTGAAGGGCGCGACCGGCGCGATCCGCACGTCGTAGCGCGCGGGGTCCTTCCCCACGAGCGCCGCGGCGATGAGCTTCGGCACGTAGTCGCTCGTCTCCGTCCGCAACGCCTTCTGGTCCGCGAGGGCGAAGAAGAGGTCCTCGCCCTGCGTCCCCTCGAGCGCGGAGGCGTGCTTGGCGAGCCCGCGCGACACGCGCCCGGAGCCGCCGTTGTACGCCGCGGCCGCCAGGTAGATCGAGCCGAAGTCCTCGCGCAGCGCATTGAGGTACTTCACCGCGCCGTCGGTCGCGCGCACGGGGTCACGCCGCTCGTCCACCCACCAGTCGACGCGCAGCCCGACGCCCTTCGCCGTCGTGGTCATGAACTGCCACATCCCCACCGCCGCGGCGCGCGAGTACGCGTGCGGATCGAACCAGCTCTCGATGAGCGGGAGGTAGATCATGTCCTCGGGCAACCCCGCCTCGCGGAGCTTCGCGTGGATCATCGGGGCGTAGCGCGACTGCCGCGTGAGCGCGACCTCGAAGGTCGGCTTCATCGCGCCGCTGAAGCGGCCCACGAAGTACTCGACGCGGGCGTGCGACTCGTACGGCGCGACCTCGATGTCCCACGCGGGCGGCAACGGCCCGCTCGGCTCGGGCGTGGCGGGCGCCTCCGGCTGGCCCTCCTCCACCTCGACGACCGTCACGGGCGGCGGCTCCTCGACGGGCGCCGCCGCGGGCGCGACGGCCGCGGCCGGAGTCGGCGCCACCGCCGCGACGTCCCCCGCGTCCGCGACCACCGCCGCGGGCACCACGGCCGGCGCGCTCCGCTTGGCCAGCACGCCACCCGGCAGGCAGCCGGCGGCGAACACGAGCGGTCCCAGCATCCACGTGCGCGATCCCTTCACGTTCGCCTCCTGGACGATCATCTGTCCGGCGCGGCGAGCGCGCCGATCGACATGGCACGAGGTATATTCGCCCCGTGCGCCTCCCCATCGCTACCCTGCTGACGGCCCAAGTCGTTGTGACGGCCGTCACTTCGACACCTCTTCGGGCGCAGGGGTTCCCCCCCGCGCTGCGCCAGGCGCTCGAGCGGCGCATCGCCGACACGCCCGGCGCCGAGGTCGGCCTCTGGCTCGAGGACCTCGCCACGCGCCGCACGCTCGGCATCCGCGACACCGTGAGCTTCCACGCCGCGAGCACCATGAAGGTGCCCGTGATGTTCGAGCTCTTCCGGCGCGCCGATGAGGGGAGTATCGACCTGGACGGCCGGATCCCGCTCCGGGACACCTTCAAGTCGATCGTCGACGGCTCGCCCTACCGCCTCTCCGCGAGCGACGACTCCGACGACGCCCTCTACGATCGCGTGGGCGCGCCGGTCTCCTACCGCGAGCTGAACGAGCGCATGATCGTGCGCTCCAGCAACCTCGCCACCAACGTGCTGATCGAGGAACTCGATGCCACGCGCGTGACATCCTTCGCCCGCCGGCTCGGCGCCGAGGGCGTGCTCGTGCGGCGCGGCGTGGAGGACGCCCTCGCGTTCCGCGCCGGCCTCAACAACGTGACGACGGCGCGGGGGCTCGGGGCACTCCTGGCGGCGCTCGAGCGCGGCGAGGTCGCCAGCGCGTGGGCCACCGAGTCGATGCGCCAGGTCCTGCTGCGCCAGGAGTTCGACGACGAGATCCCCGCCGGGCTGCCCGCGGGGACGAAGGTGGCCCACAAGACCGGGTGGATCACCGCGACCACGCACGACGCGGCGATCGTCTACCCGCCCGACCGTCCGCCCTTCGTCCTCGTGATCCTCACGCGCGCGATCCCCGAGCGCGCGGTGGCGCAGCGCCTCATGGCCGACCTCGCGCGCCTCGTCTGGGAAGGCTATGCCGCGCGCGCGGACTCGACGCCGGCGGCGGGCGCGGGGGCCTCCACGCCGTCCAGCACCTCGCGGTAGTC
>CAZPJF010000195.1:0-6805 GCA_964586095.1 uncultured Gemmatimonas sp.
GGTCGTGCGCGAGAAGATCTACCACGCGGTGGGCGCCCAGACGCAGCAGCGGATGTCGCTGCCGGAGCTGCTCCGGCTGATCCGCGGGGCGGGGAAGGTGCCGGCCGAGCGCGACTCGTTCTACAACGTGATCCGCCGCTTCGACGACCCGGCGCAGGACCCGGTGCCGGCGCGCCCGCCGGAGCCGCCGGCCCGGCCCCGCGAGCTCCCGCTCGCGGTCGGCGCCTAGCGCGGACCACCGCATGCGCCTCGGCCGCATCCCTTACATCAACTGCTACCCCGTGTACGGGGCGGTGGACCGGGGGATCGTGCCGATCGCGGCGACCTTGGTCGACGGCGTCCCGACCGCGCTCAACCGGATGATGGCCGAGGGCGCGCTCGACGTCTCGGTGGTCTCGGCGGTGGAGTACGCGCGCGACGCCGCCCGGTACCTGCTCCTCCCCGACCTCGCGATCTCCTGCGACGGCCCGGTGCGCAGCGTGATGCTCTTCTCGCACGAGCCGGCCGAGGCGCTGCATGGCAAGCGGGTGCTGGTGAGCCGCTCGTCGATGACGAGCGTGCACCTGCTCGAGCTGCTGTTCGAGCACGTCTGGAAGGCGCGGCCCGAGTTCGTGCCCGGCGACGCCGAGCGCGAGACGCTCGGCCGCGACTCCCGTGAGGTGGCGGCGCGCCTCGTGATCGGCGACGCCGCGCTGATGCTGCAGAGCGCGGACCACCCGCTCGCCCGTTCGCACGGGGCCTACTATCCGCACGTGTACGACCTGGGCGCCGAGTGGAAGGCGTGGACCGGGCTGCCGTTCGTCTTCGCGGTGTGGGTGGCCCAGCGCACCGCGCCGGTGACCGACGCGCTCGCGCTGCACGCCTCGCTGATCCGCTCCCGCGACTGGGGGCTGGCCCACCTCCCGGAACTCTCGGCGCAGGCCGCGCGCTCCACGGGGGTGCCGGTCGCGGAGTGCCGCCACTACTTCGACGGGCTGGACTGGCGCCTGGGCCTGGCCGAGCTCGAGGGACTGACGGAGTTCTTCCGGCGCCTCGAACTGGCCGGCCGGGTCCCCCGCGGCAAGCTCGCCTTCCTCCCCGCCTCGGCGGGGGCACGCACCTAGCCCGACCATCCCCGCATCCCGTCCACGGCCCCCGCATGTCGCTCGAATCCGACCTCCTCGAGTACTACACGAAGGCCCCGCTCCTCGAGCTGGCCTCCGCGGCCGACTCGGTCCGCCGCCGCCTGCACCCGGACCCGGTCGTCACCTACATCGTCGACCGGAACATCAACTACACCAACGTCTGCGTGGCCGACTGCGGCTTCTGCGCCTTCTACCGCCGCCCCAAGGACGGCGAGGGATGGACGCTCAGCTACGAGCAGATCGGCGCCAAGATCGACGAGGTGAAGGCGCTCGGCGGCGTGCAGATCCTCATCCAGGGCGGGCACAACCCGTACATCCCGTTCGAGTGGTACCTCGAGCTGCTCCAGTACATCAAGCGGAATCACCCGATCCACATCCACGGGTTCTCCCCGAGCGAGGTGGACTTCTGGAGCACGCTGTACCGGATGGACGCGCGCACCGTGATCCAGGAGCTCGTGAAGGCCGGGCTCGACTCGATCCCCGGGGGCGGCGGCGAGATCCTCGTCCAGCGCGTGCGCGACAACGTGGCGAAGAAGAAGGCCGGCGCCGACCGTTGGCTCGAGGTGATGGAGATCGCGCACCAGGAGGGGCTCCGGACCTCCTGCACCATGATGTACGGCATCGGCGAGACCCTGGCCGAGCGCGTGGAGCACCTGCTGCGCCTCAAGGCGGTGCAGGAGCGGACCAAGGGCTTCACCGCGTTCATCTGCTGGCCGCTGCAGCCCGAGAACACCCCCGAGATGAGCCACATGCCGAAGACCGACGCGGTGGAGTACCTCCGCACGACGGCGTTCGCGCGCACCGTGCTCGACAACATCCCGAACATCCAGGCGAGCTGGGTCACGATGGGCATGAAGGTCGGGCAGACGGCCCTGCACTACGGCTGCAACGACTTCGGGTCGCTGATGCTCGAGGAGAACGTCGTCTCGGCGGCCAACACCACGCACCGCACCTCGATCGAGGAGATGGAGCAGCTGATCCGCGAGGCCGGCTTCACGCCGCGCCGGCGGAAGCAGGACTACTCGCTCATCGAGCCGCTCGAGCCGGTGGCCGCCTGAGCGCGCCCGTGGCCCCCGCCGTCCGCGTCGGCATCGGATACGACTCGCACCGGTTCGCCGAGGGGCATGGCGTGATCCTCGGCGGCGTGCTGATCCCGGCGGCCGTCCGCTGCACCGGGCACAGCGACGCCGACGCCGTCTGCCACGCGCTCACCGATGCCATCCTCGGCGGGGCCGGGCTGGGGGACATCGGGGAGATGTTCCCGGACACCAAGGCCGAGAACGCCGGGCGCGACAGCATCGAGATGCTGCGGCTCGCCGTCGCGCGGGTGCGCGCCGCGGGGTGGACCCCCGCGCAGGCCGACATCACGGTGGTCGCCGAGACCCCCAAGGTGGGCCCGCACCGCCCGGCGATCCGCGAGCGGCTCGCGGCCGCGATGGGCGTGGCGCCCGAGGACGTCATGGTGAAGGGGAAGACCAACGAAGGGATGGGGTGGATCGGGCACGGCGAGGGGCTCGCCTGCATCGCGGTCGCCACCCTCGTGCGCACCTCCAAGGGCTGACGCGTGGACGCGATGATGGGGTGGCTCTCGAGCCTGCCGCTCGAGGCGCTGTATGCCTTCATCTTCCTCGCGTCGCTCCTCGAGGGGATCGTCCCGCTCATGCCGGGCGATGTCGCCGCCGCGCTGCTGGCCTTCCTCGGCGCGCGGGCGGGCGGCAGGCTGGCGCCCACCATCCTCATGGTCACCGCGGGGAGCGTGCTCGGGGGCCTGGTGATGTGGTGGATCGGCCGCCGCTTCGGTGCCGAGTGGGTGGCGCACCGGATCGGCAAGCTCGGATTCGGCGGCGGCGAGGCCAAGGTGGAGGAGGCCGAGCATCGCGTGGAGGACGCGTATCGCCAGTACGGGTGGGTCGCGCTCTTCGTGAGCCGGTTCGTGCCCGGCGTGCGCGCGATCGTCCCGGCGGCGGCGGGCGCGCTGCGGATCCCCTTCTGGGAGGTCACGCTGATCTTCAGCGTCGCGTCCGGCCTCTGGTACGGCGCGATCTGCTGGATCGCGTTCCGGGTGGGCGAGGACTGGCATGCCGTGCAGCGCCAGCTCGAGGTCCTCGCACGGGACGTCGGGATCGGTGCGATCGTGGCGGCGGTGGTGCTCGTGGTGGTGGGCTGGCGGCTCTGGCGCCGCCGCCGGGCCCGGAACGCGGCTCCGCCCGGCGGTGGCTGAACCCCGCTCGGCGGCGGGGCGGACGACGGTGGCGCACGCGGATGCGCACGCGCACGCGCGGCGCCGGTAGATTCGACGCGTGACGACCGCCGCCGACCTCGCGCGCGCCTTCCTCCTCGAGCGATTCGACGAGTTCCTCTCGCTGGAGCAGGGGAGCAGCGCGCGGACGAACGAGGCGTACGGCCGGGACCTCGCGCGCCTCGCCACGTGGGCGGCGACCCGGCGGGTGACGGACCCGGCGGGCCTCACGCCGGCGCACCTCCGCGAGTTCGTCTACCACCTCAAGGACCTCGGCCTCGCGCCCAGCAGCATTCGCCGCGGCATCTCGGCCATCCGGACCTGGTACCGCTTCCTGCTCGCCGAGGGCGTGGTGGCCAAGGATCCGAGCGAGCGGCTCGAGACGCCGAGGAAGTGGCGCGTGCTCCCCGAGGTACTGACGGCCGCCGAGGTCGACCGGATCATCGCCGCGGTATCCCTCGATGAACCGCTCGCGTTCCGCGACCGGGCCATGCTCGAGGTCGCGTACGGCGCCGGGCTGCGGGTGAGCGAGTGGATCGGCCTGCTGGCGCGCGACGTGCTGCTCGACGAGCTGGTGGTGCGCGTGCTGGGGAAGGGCGGGAAGGAGCGGCTCGTGCCGATCGGCCGCCAGGCCGCGGGCGCGGTCGCGCTCTACGTGCGCGAGCTGCGGCCCGGCCTCGAGCGGGGCCAGGGCGAGGGGCGGCTCTTCCTGAACGCGCGCGGGCGCCCCCTCACGCGGATGGGGGCATGGAAGATCCTGCGGAAGTACGTCGAGCGCGCGGGGATCGAGAAGCGGGTGACGCCGCACACCTTGCGGCACAGCTTCGCGACGCACCTGCTGGAGGGCGGGGCCGACCTGCGCGCGGTGCAGGAGATGCTCGGGCACGCCGACATCTCGACCACGCAGATCTACACGCACGTGGACCGGGAGCACCTGCGGCAGGTGCACAAGCAGTACCACCCACGCGGGTGACCGCGCGGGCGGCGGTCCGCGTGACGCGCCGCGGTGCGGGGCCCCGCTAGATTCGTCCGCATGCTGCTCGTCATCGACAACTACGACTCGTTCACGTACAACCTCGTGCAGTACCTCGGCGAGCTGGGCGAGGACCCGGTCGTGGTGCGCAACGACGCGATCACCCTCGACGCGATCGAGGCGATGGCACCGGAGGCGATCGTGCTCGGCCCCGGGCCGGGGACGCCGGCGGAGGCCGGGATCACGATCCCCGTGATCCGCCGGTTCGGGGCGACGGTGCCGATCCTGGGCGTCTGCCTCGGGCACCAGGCGATCGGCGAGGCGTACGGCGGGCGCGTGATCCGCGCCCCGCGCGGCGTGATGCACGGCAAGACGTCGCGGATCCGGCACGGCGGCACGGGGCTCTTCGCGGGCGTGAGCGACCCGCTCGAGGTGATGCGCTACCACTCACTGGTGGTGGAGGACGCGACGCTCCCGGCGTCGCTGGAGCGGACGGCGGTCGCGGTGGATGACCCGACGGAGATCCATGCCCTGCAGCACCGGGAGCACCCGGTGTTCGGCGTCCAGTTCCACCCCGAGTCGATCGGGACGCCGGAGGGGAAGCGGCTACTGGAGAACTTTCTGGCGCTCGCGCGGCCGGCCGCCCGACCCTGAGGTCAGCCGGCCCCAAGCATCAGCGGCCGCCCGACCCGAAGGTCGAACGGCCGCCGGCGTCCTGAGCGTCGCCGACTACTTGTACGCGATCGGCAGGAGCACCACCGACTTCACCGGCTTCCCCTGCAGCTGGCCCGGCCTGAACTTGATCTGGCCCACGATGCCCTTGGCGGCGTCGGCGAGGGCGGGGACGGTCGAGGTGAGGACCTTGATCGAGCTCTCGTCGACCTTGCCGGTCTCGTCCACGACGAACTGGATCTGGACGTCGCCGGTCACGCCGGCCTTCTGGAGGGCGGCCGGGTACGACTTGGCGAGGAGGCGCGCGGTCATCTCCTGCGACACGAGCTTCGGCGGGTTGTCGAGCTCGGAGGGCGAGTAGACGACGTCACCCTGGGCCTTGGCGGCGGCGGGGACGACGAGGATGGCAGCCACGGCGAGCGCACGAAGCGCCTTGGGCAGGAAAGCGGGCACGAGGGGCTCCTGGGAGTGAGGGCGGGTGTGAGAGGGCCTACACCCCCATTGTCGGGCGGTCGGCGTCGGACTTGAGCGTCCGAGGGGGGCGGGGACCCCGGCCTATCACGTTCTCACGGCCTCGGTTGGGGTCCGCCTCTTGTTCCCCTCGGGTCCCCAGCTAGATTGCTCTGGCGTGGATTTTGCATCCGCCGCCCCCACTCCGGTGAGCCTTCCGTGAGCACGCTCGCCGTCATCCCCGCCCGACTCGGGGCCACTCGCCTCCCCAGAAAGCCGCTCCGCCTCCTCGGCGGCGCCCCCCTCGTGGTCCGGGTGCTCGAGCGCGTCCAGTCGCTCGGGCTCGCGGACGCGGTGGTCGTCGCGACGGAGGCCGAGGAGGTGGCCGAGGTGGTGCGCGCGGCCGGGGGCACGGCGATGCTCACGAGCGAGGCGCATCCCTCCGGCACGGACCGCGTGGCCGAGGTGGCGATGCATCCCGACTTCGCGCAGCACGACGTGATCGTGAACGTGCAGGGGGACGAGCCCTTCATGCGCGGCGATGCGATGGCGGGCGCCATCGCGATGGTCCGCGAGCGGGGCTTCGACCTCGGGACGGCCGCCGGGCGGCGCGGCGCCGCGATCATGGATGACCCGAACTGCGTGAAGGTGGTGCGCGCCGACGACGGGCGCGCGCTCTACTTCTCGCGCGCGCCGATCCCGTTCCTCCGCGACGCGGGGGACGCGGCGCTGCGCGACACGCTCGTCTTCCAGCACATGGGGATCTACGCCGCGCGCCGCGAGGCGCTGCGCCGCTGGGTCTCGCTGCCGCCGCACCCGCTCGAGCTCGTCGAGAAGCTGGAGCAGCTCCGCGCCCTCGCCGCCGGCCTGGCGATGGGCGTGGCGATCGTCGACGCCCCGTCCTGGGGCGAAGTGAACACCGAGGACGACCTCGTCCGCGCCAACGCCCACTTGACCGCCACCGGACCCGCCCGATGACCCCGAGCACCGCGCACTCCTCCCCGAAGTACATCTTCGTCACCGGCGGCGTGGTCTCGTCGCTCGGCAAGGGCATCGCGGCCGCGTCGCTCGCGCGGCTGCTCGTCGAGCGCGGGCTGCGCGTGACGATGATGAAGCTCGACCCCTACCTGAACGTCGACCCCGGCACGATGTCGCCGTTCCAGCATGGCGAGGTCTACGTCACCGACGACGGCGCCGAGACGGACCTCGACCTCGGCCACTACGAGCGGTTCATCGACCGGCCGCTGACGCAGGCGAACAACATCACGACGGGCCGGATCTACTCGAACGTCATCACCAAGGAGCGCCGCGGCGAGTACCTCGGCTCCACGGTGCAGGTGATCCCGC
>CAZPJF010000196.1:0-6793 GCA_964586095.1 uncultured Gemmatimonas sp.
GCCACGCGCTTGCCCACCTCGACCGACTTCTCGGTCTTCTTCCCCGTCAGGCCGGAATCGGTCACGGTCATCAGGGTCCGCTTCGCCACGTCGTCGACCAGCTGCGCCGACATGTGCTTGAGCGAGCGGAACACCACGAGGCGCGGCCGCTCGGCCGTCCCCGACACCTTCGCCCGCACCCGCACGTGGCGGCGGGCCCGCAGGCCCGCCCGCGTCTTCGGTACACGCTTCCCAGGCATTACTTACCTCCCGCCTTGCCGGCCTTCCGGCGGATCGTCTCACCCGCGTACTTGATGCCCTTGCCCTTGTAGGGCTCCGGGGGCCGCAGCGAGCGGATCTCCGCCGCCACCTGGCCGACCTTCTCCTTGTCCGCACCCTCGATCACGACCTGCGTCGGCTGCGGGGCCGACAGCTTGATCCCGGCCGGCGCCTTGTACTGGATCTGGTGCGACAGCCCCAGCGCCAGCTGCAGCCCGAACGGCTTCGGCTCGGCCTTGTAGCCGACGCCCGTGATCTCGAGCTGCTTCACGTAGCCCTTCGCGCACCCCTGGATCATGTTGGCGACCAGGGTCCGCGACAGGCCGTGCAGCGCCTTGTGCTTCGTCTCGTCCGAGGGGCGCGACACCGTGATGGTGCTCCCCTCGAGCGTGACCGAGATGTCGGCGGGCAGGGTCCGCGAGAGCTCCCCCTTGGGGCCCTTCACGTGCACCGTGTTCCCGTCGACCTTCACCGTGACGCCGGCGGGCACGGCCACCGGCAGCTTTCCGATTCGCGACATGGTGGCGGCTCCTTACCAGACGAGGGCGAGGAGTTCGCCGCCGGTGCGCTGCTGGCGCGCCTCGCGGTCGGTCATCAGCCCCTTCGAGGTGCTGAGGATCGCGACGCCGAGCCCGTTGCGGACGCGCGGGATCTCGGTCGCGCCCACGTACTGGCGCAGGCCCGGCGACGACACGCGCTTGAGCTCGCGGATGACGGGCGTCCCGCCGGCGTACTTGAGCGCCACGCGGAGCACCTTCTTGCCATCCTCGGTCTCGAGGGTCTTGTAGTCGGTGATGAAGTTCGACTCCTTGAGGAGCCGAGCGATCTCCACCTTCATCTTGGACGCCGGGATGTCCACGCGGCGATGCTTCGAACCGACAGCATTGCGGATCCGCGTGAGCATGTCGGCGATCGGGTCGGTCATGCTCATGGTACTTCGGTCTCCTCTGGTTTCCGGCGGTGGCCGGACCTGTAGGAAGGGATGAGAGTGGTACCGGGCGCCGGATGCGCGGCGGCCTGCTCTCGTTCGACTGCCGATGGAGGTCGGAGGAGGAAGGGGGCGAGGCCGTACGGCCTCGCCTCATTCATCCGTCAGCCTTCATCGTCCTACCAGCTCGCCTTCCGCACGCCCGGGATCAGCCCCTGCAGCGCCAGCTCGCGGAACGCGATGCGGCTCAGCCCGAACGTGCCGACGTAGGCACGGCTGCGGCCGGTCATCTGGCAGCGGTTCCGCACGCGGGCGGCGGCGCCGTTGCGCGGGAGCTTCTGCAGCGCGACCTGGGCCGCGCGCTTCTCCTCGTCCGACGCCTTGGTGCTGCGCACGGTGTCGGCGAGCGCCTTCCGCTTGGTGGCCTGCTTGGCCGCCATCTGCTTGCGGCGCTCGTTCTTCTCGATGGTGCTCTTCTTCGCCATGTGCTGGTCCTCAGCCCTGGACGACGATCGGCTTGTCGTCGCCGCGGAACGGCATGCCGAGCTCGCGCAGGAGCGCGAACGCCATGTCATCCCGGTTGGTGGTCGTCACGAACGTCAGGTCCATGCCGTGGATCTGCTCCACGAGGTCGTAGTTGATCTCGGGGAAGATCATCTGCTCCTTGATGCCGAGGCTGTAGTTGCCCCGGCCGTCGAAGGCGCGGGTGTTGAGCCCGCGGAAGTCGCGGATGCGCGGGATCGCCGTCGAGATGAACCGGTCGAGGAACTCCCACATCCGGGCGCCGCGGAGGGTCACCGCCGCGCCGATCTCCTGTCCCTCGCGGAGCCCGTAGTTCGCGATCGACTTCTTCGCCTTGGTGCGCACCGGCTTCTGGCCGGTGATCACCGCGAGCTCGTCGACCACGGCGTCGAGCACCTTGGGCTGCTTGATCGCCTCGCCCATCCCGACGTTGATCGTGATCTTCGTCAGGTTGGGGATCTCGTGCGGGTTGGCGAGGCCGAACTGCGCGGCCAGGCGCGCCCGCACCGTCTTCACGTAGTGGGTGTGCAGGCGCGGCGTGGGCGCCGGGACGCCCGCGCCCTTGTGCTCCTTCGGGAGCATCGAGGCGCGCTTCTCGCCCCCCTGGCCACCGCCCTTCTTCTTCTCGCCCTGCTGCTTCGTCGTCGCCATAGGTCAGGTCCTCGCGCTCAGCGGGTCCGCGGGATCGCGTCGCCGCTCTTCACCGAGATGCGCTCGGTCTTGCGCTGGTTGGTCTTCGGGTCGCGCTCGACGCGCGTGCGGATCCGCGTCGGCTTCCCCGACTTGGGGTCGAGCAGCATCACGTTCGAGAGCGCGATCGTCCGCGGCATCTCGACGATGCCCGACTGCTCCTCGGCGCGGCGGGCGCGGCGATGCTTCTTGAGCATCTTCAGGTCCTTCCCCTCGACGGTCACGCGCCCCGCCTTGAGGTCGACCTTGATCACCTTCCCTTCCTTGCCCTTGTCCTCGCCGCGCACGATCATCACCGCGTCCCCCTTGGTGATCGCGGTCGAGACGCGCTCGGCGTTGCGCGCGTGGCGGAGCACGTTCTTCGCGCCGCGCGTCTTCCGGTACGTGAGGATACGCATTTACAGCACCTCGGGGGCCAGCGACACGATCTTCATGTACCGCTTCTCGCGGAGCTCGCGCGCCACCGGCCCGAAGATACGGGTCGCCTTCGGTTCGCCCTTGTCATCGATGATGACCACGGCGTTCTCGTCGAACTTGATGTACGACCCGTCCTTGCGGCGGGTCTCCTTCACGGTGCGGACCACGACGGCCTTCGCCACGTCGCTCTTCTTCACGGTCCCGTTCGGGAGCGCGTCCTTCACCGCCACCACGACCTTGTCGCCAAGGCCGGCGTAGCGGCGGCGCGTCCCGCCGAGCACGCGGATGACGAGCGCCTTCTTGGCGCCCGAGTTGTCCGCCACCTTCACCACCGATTCCTGTTGGATCATCGTCGTCGTCTCCGGTCAGCGGGCGCGTTCGACGATCTCGAGGAGCCGCCACCGCTTGTCCTTCGACAGCGGGCGCGTCTCCACGATGCGGACGGTGTCGCCCACCTTCGCCGAGTTCTGCTCGTCGTGCGCCTTCAGGCGCTTGGTGCGCGTCACCATCTTGCCGTACACGGGGTGGGGGACGCGACGCTCGATCGCGACCACCACGGTCTTGTCCATCTTGTCGCTCACGACCAGCCCCTGGCGCACCTTGCGCGAGGTCCGGCTCGTGGCGGCGTCATTCACGGTCTCAGCCATCGGGTTCTCCTCGCGCGCGTCAGCGCGCGGCCTCCGTCCGCTGCGCCTGCTGGCGCAGCACCGTCTGGAGCCGCGCGATGTCGCGGCGGATCGTACGCAGCCGGAGCGGGTTGCTCAGCGGCTCGGTGGCGCCACGGAACTTGAGGTTGAAGCGCTCGCGCTCCAGCTCCGCGATGCGCGACCGGATCTCGTCCGCCCCCAGCTCCTGGATCTGCTTAGCCTTCATCGGTGTGCGCCTCCTCGCGCGCCACGAACTTCGTCTTCACGCCCAGCTTCGCCGAGGCGAGCCCGAGCGCCTTCTGCGCGATCTCCTTGGTCACACCCTCGATCTCGAACAGCACGCGGCCCGGCTTCACGACCGCCACCCAGAGCTCCGGCGACCCCTTGCCCTTGCCCATGCGGGTCTCGGCCGGCTTCTTCGTCACCGGCTTGTCCGGGAAGATCCGGATCCAGACCTTGCCGCCGCGCTTGATGTGGCGCGTCAGCGCCACGCGGCTCGCCTCGATCTGCCGCGCCGTCACCCAGCCGGGCTCCAGCGCCTGCAGGCCGTACGTGCCGAACGCCACGGTCGCGCCGCGACGGGCGAGACCCGTCGTGCGGCCCTTGAACATCTTGCGGAACTTGACGCGCTTCGGTGCCAGCATTGGTCAGCTCTCCTTACGCGTCCGAGGAGTACGTGTTGCCACGACGTCCCTCGACGATCTCGCCCTTGAAGATCCACACCTTCACGCCGATCGTGCCGAACGTGGTCTTCGCGGTCGACGTCGCATAGTCGATGTCGGCGCGCAGCGTGTGGAGCGGCACCCGGCCCTCATGGTACCCCTCGACGCGCGCGATCTCGGCCCCGCCCAGGCGGCCCGAGCACTTCACCTTGATCCCCTCCGCCCCCATCCGCATCGCGCTCTGCACCGCGCGCTTCATCGCGCGGCGGAACGAGATGCGCTGGGCCAGCTGCGCGGCGATGTTGTCGGCGACCAGCTGCGCCTCGATCTCCGGGCGCTTGATCTCCTCGACGTTCACCCCCACGTCCTTGCCGGTCAGCTGCTGGAGCTCCGTCTTGAGCTCCTCCACCGCCTGGCCCTTCTTGCCGATCACCACGCCCGGGCGGCCCGTGTGGATGGTCACCACGACCTTCCCCGGCTTCCGCTCGATGGTGATGTCGCTGATCGCCGCGCCCCCGAGGCGCGCCTTGAGGTACTTCCGGAGCAGCGCGTCCTCCTTGAGGAGCGCCGGGAAGTCCTTCTTCGCGAACCACTTCGAGCGCCAGTCCTTCGAGACGCCGAGGCGGAAGCCGATCGGATGAGTCTTCTGTCCCATTATCGCCCTTCCTTCGTGTCGACCACGATCTCGACGTGGCTGGTCCGCTTCAGCATCGGCGTCGCCCGGCCCATGGCCGCCGGCGTCCAGCGCTTGAGCTTCGGTCCCTCGTTCACGATGGCCTTCACCACGTACAGGTCGTCGACGTCGAGCGACGTGTTCGTCGCCCGCGCCTTCGCCTCCGCGTTCGCCACCGCCGACTTCAGCACCTTGGTGATCTGGTCCGCCGCATGCTTCTTCGAGAACTGCAGCATCGCCAGGGCGTCGTTCACCTTCAGGCCCCGGATCTGGTCGATCACGAGGCGCATCTTGTACGGCGACTGCCGCGTCGTCCGCTGCGTCGCCGACGGCGGCGCGGCGAGGCGCTCGGCCTCGTACCGCTCCTTCCGCTCACGGCTCTTCCGGCTCATCGGTTACTTCCCTCCCTTCGCCGGGGCCGCCGCCGGGGCCGGCGCCGCCTTCTTGTCGGTCTTGTTGTTCCCGCTGTGCCCGCGGAAGAGCCGCGTCGGCGCGAACTCGCCGAGCTTGTGCCCCACCATGTTCTCCGTCACGTACACCGGGATGAACTTGTTCCCGTTGTGCACCGCGAACGTGTGCCCCACGAACTCGGGGATCACCGTGCTCGCGCGCGACCAGGTCTTCACGACCTTCTTCTCCCCCTTCGCGTTCATCTGCTGCACCCGCTTGAGCAGGGCTTCCTGGATGAACGGACCCTTCTTGATGCTGCGTGCCATGAGTCGATTCTCCGGTTAGCTCTGCGTGGCCTTGCCGCGCTTCCGGCCACGGACGATCAGACGCTGCGACGCCTTCTTCTTGTTGCGCGTCTTCACGCCCTCCTTCTTGCCCCACGGGCTCACCACGTTCCGGCCGCCGCGCGTGCGGCCGCCATGCGGGTGGTCCACCGGGTTCATGACCTCGCCCCGGACCTTCGGGCGACGCCCCATCCAGCGGGTCTTCCCCGCCTTGCCCCACGAGATCAGCTCGTGCTCGGCGTTCCCGACCTCGCCGATCGTGCCGAGGCAGTCGCCGTGGATCATCCGCATCTCGGTCGACGCCATGCGGACGGTCACGTACTCCCCTTCCTTCGCCACGACCTGCACGCTCGTGCCCGCCGAGCGCGCCATCTGGCCGCCCTTGCCCGGCTTGAGCTCCACGTTGTGCACCGCCGTGCCCAGCGGCACCTCCCGCAGCGGGAGCGCGTTGCCCGTGCGCACGTCCGACCCCTTGCCGCTCACGATCGTGTCGCCGACCGCGAGCCCCTTGGGGTGGAGGATGTAGCGCTTCTCGCCGTCGGCGTACTGGACCAGCGCGATGCGGGCCGACCGGTTCGGGTCGTACTCGATCGTCTGCACCGTCGCCACCTGGCCGTGCTTGTTGCGCTTGAAATCGATGATGCGGTACTTCTGCTTGTGGCCGCCGCCGAGGCGCCGCATCGAGATGTGGCCGTGGTTGTCGCGCCCGCCGCTCTTCTTGAGCGGCTCGGTGAGCGACTTCTCCGGCGTGGACCGCGTGATGACGTCGTTGTCCGACACGGAACGGAACCGCGTCGCGGCGGACACCGGCTTGAACTGACGGATACCCATGATGATCAGCCCTCGAAGATCTCGATCGTGTCGCCCGCGCGGAGCGTCACGATGGCCTTCTTCCAGCGGGGACGCAGGCCCGAGGCACCGCCCACACGACGGGGCTTGCCGCGCTGCTGCGACGTCCAGACGCCAGTCACCTTCACCCCGAAGAGCTGCTCGATCGCGGCCTTGATGGTGGTCTTGGTGGCGTCCGGGTGGACTTCGAACGTGTACTCACCGCGCGCCTGGTACGCGGCCGAGGTCTTCTCGGTCACGATCGGGCGGACGATGGTGCGGAGCATGGTCGGCATCGCTTACTTCTCCTTCTTCTTCGGCGCGGCCTTCTTGGCCGGCGCCTTCTTGGCCGCAGCCTTCGGCGCGGCCTTCGCCGCCTTCGCCGGGGCCTTCTTCGCGGCGGCCTTCGGGGCCGCCTTCTTCGCCGCCGGCTT
>CAZPJF010000197.1:0-6696 GCA_964586095.1 uncultured Gemmatimonas sp.
AGCCAGGTGAGCGCCGGCACGCAGTCGGCCGCCGCGAACGCCGAGGAATCGGCGTCCGCCGCGGAGGAGCTCGCGAGCAAGGCGCGGTCGATGCAGGACGCCGTCGCCGCCTTCACCATCGGCAGCGGGTCGCCGGCCGCCAGCGCGCCGCGTGCGCGCAGCACCGGTCGCGCGGTCCCGCCGAGCGTCGCCAAGCCCTCGGCGCCGCCGGCCGCCCGCCGCAAGGCGGAGTCGGACGACCTCCTCGCCGCCTTCTGATCGGGCGCGACGAGGGCTGACCGCGACACGCCGCGCGCCGGACGGGCGCGGACGACAGGATCCGTGCGGGTGTGCGTGGGGCACACCATCAGGACGGGAACGGGCTGTGGCGCTTCGGCGCTGCAGCCCGTTCGAACGTGGGCAGAAGGAAGAAGGCAGAAGGCAGAAGGCAGAGGGCAGAGGGCGGACGGACGCCTTCACTTGCTCCGTCGCTCAGCGCGGCGGCCTGAAGCTGGCGCTCCGCTCCGTGTACTCCCGCCGTTCCCCACCGAGCAGCCGCGCCGCGAGCGACCGCAGCCCGCGGCCGAGCGCCGTCCCGGGGTTCCGCTCGCCGCGCACCGTCGGCTGCAGCTCGCCGCGCAGCCAGCGATTCACCTCGTCGAGGTCGGTGATCGAGAGCGCTTCCACTTCCAGCGTCGCCAGGTAGTAGAAGCGCCGGTTCTCGGCCGGCGCGCGGATCGGCACGCGCACCGGTCGCGAGGCGGCGGCGTCGGCGTCCTCGAGCCGGGCGAAGGTCCCGAGCGCGAGCGGGCGCCCGCCCACGAGCTGGATCACCTCGAACGTCTGCTCCACGCCCCGGAACCGCACCAGCACGTCCCACTCCGCCGAGCGCTGCAGCTCGTCGAAGACGCGGCCGTCCGCCCAGAGCTCCACGCGGAAGTGCAGCTGCACCGGGAACCCGCTCTCGAGCAGCTCGCGCAGGTACGGGTCGGCGAGGATCGCGCGCGCGCGCACCACCGGTCCCTCCGTCGCGAGGCGCGTCGCCGTGGGCAGCTGCACCTCGACGCCCGGACGCACCTGCGCCGCGAGCGGCGCCGGGGATACCACCGGCGCGCCCGCGGCGAGGAGCAGGGCGGGGAGGAGTCGGCGCAGGGTCAGAAGCGTCGTCCGAGTCGGACCACCACGTTCACCGCCTCATCCGGCGTCGAGACCGACTTGGCGAAATAGACCCCGATGTTCCCCAGGTCGAGCCCGGCCCCGATGCTCGTGCGGAAGCTCGAGAGCGGCGGGAGTCCCCGGCCGTGGCTCACGGCGCCGGCGTCGTCCGGCGTCGTCCAGCCGCGCCCCGCGTCGGCGAACACGACCCAGGCCGGCGTGAGGTCGCTCAGGCTCCACCAGCGGTCGCCGCGGTGCAGGAAGTCCCAGTCCATCGCCTGCCGCAGCTCCACCTGCGCCATCGCGATGCGGTCGCAGAGCGCCGGGCGCCCCGCCCACGCCGCGATGCCGCCGCAGGTGAACACGTCGTCCGCCTCGTACCAGTTGCGGCGGAAGTCGTAGCCGTCCACGGCACCGGGCCCGCCGATCGAGAGCCGGCGCTGGAGCGGCAGCCGGTCGCCGCCCAGCCATCCGCCCGCCACGATGCGCAGGTTCAGCTCCGTGCCCGGCGAGAGGCGGTTGTACCGCCGCGCGTCGATGAAGCCGCGCGAGTAGGTCACCTCCTCGGGCACCGGGATCACGGGGAGCGGCCCGGCGTCGCGCGTGATCGTGCCGCTCCCGCGCTCGACGTCGGCACTGAGGTACCACCCGCCCCAGAGCGGCGAGCGCACCCGTTCGCGCGTGTCCACCCGGAGCCGCGCCGAGACGAGGTCCACGCGGCCGACGTCCATCGGCGCGTTCAGGCGCCACCGCTCGGTGTCCCGGAACACGGTGAAGGGCCGGCGTTCCTCCACCGCGCGCCACTGCTCGCTCCCGGCGACCACGCTCAGGCTCGCCTCCTCGCCGATCCGGCCGCCGAGTCCCGCCTCCCAGCCATGCCGTCCGTAGTGGTCACGGAAGTCCCGGTGCAGCACGAAGGTGCCGAGCCCCGCCTCGGTGTCGGTGAGCTGCCAGTCCTCCACCGGCGCGACCACGTCGAAGAGCCGTCCGGAGAGCACGAGGCCGTTCTTCTTCCCGAGCCGCAGGTCGCCCCGGGCGTCGTGGCCGATGGTGCCGCGATCCCAGCGCACGGGGCCGGCGGTGCGCACCACGCCCAGCGCCTCCACCTGCACGCGGCCCCAGTTGGTGGGCCGGCGGAACCGCGGGCCCACGAGGATCGGCAGGCCCTCGACGCGGTTGTACGTGCGTGCGGCGACGAAGAAGAGGTCGGTGTACGCCTCGCCGCGGTCGCGCCCCGGCCGGTCGATGTGCGGGCGCCAGTCGGCGCCGCGATCCTCCTCGGGCACGAGGCGGTCGCCATCGAGGCTGTAGCGCAGCAGCTCCGCCTGGGTGCGGACCTCGCCGACCACCGTCACGCTGTCGTCGCGCGTGAGCTGGCCGCCGATGATGATGAGGTCCTGCCCGATGCGCGCGCCCTTCACGAGGCGCACGTCCGCGTTGATCGCGACGAGCGACCCCGTGATCCGCCCGGCGACGGTCACGGGACCGTTCAGCACCGCGACATCCCCCTCGATCTCGCGCTCGGCCTCGATGGTCAGGGCGCCCGAGACGCGGTTGGTGCCGGGCGCATTGTAGATGCCCACCGCGCCCCACATGGTGCCGCCGCGGGCGCGCTGCTGCGCGGACGCGGTGTCGGGGACGAGGAGGGCGAGGACCAGCAGGGAGAGGAGGGATCGCATCAAGTGCTCCGAGAGGTTCAGGACGCTCCCGCTGAAGGCAGGAGGCGTGCCGCACGCGCTTCAGGAACGCAGTCGCATCCGCAACGCGTTGTCAACGCGGCACCTGCGGTCGTGCGGCGCGGCCCGCGCGACGCGTGCTCCTACCCCGCTGCCGCCGTCCTGTGTCGCTCCGCGCGTGTCCGAAGCGGACGCTTGCCCGCGCCCGCGGCCAGGCGGCACTCCGGTGCCACGCACGCACGGTCGCGTGCGCGCGCCCCCCGCCGTCGCTCACTCCCCCGACGGGCCGAGGCCGAGCCGCTTCATGCGACGGTAGAGGTTCGGCCGGTCGGTCTGCAGCCGCCGTGCGGCCTCGGCGACCACGCCCTCGGCCGCCGAGAGCGCGCGCGTGATGAGCAGGCGCTCGTACTCGTCGAGCGCGTCGCTGAGCGCCATGTCGAGCCGCTCCCCATCGGGGAGCGCGGCGGGGCGGGTCGTCACCAGCTCGCCCGCCGGCAGCACGCTCGCGACCTCCGCCGCGCCGATCGGCTGGCCGGCGAAGAGGATGCTGAGGCGTTCGACGATGTTCGCGAGCTCGCGCACGTTCCCGGGCCAGCGGTAGCGCGACAGCGCCTCCACGCCGGCCGCGGTCCACTGCGGCGCCGGCTGGCCCGAGCGCCGCCGGTGCAGCGCGGCGAAGTGCGACACGAGCGCCGTGATGTCCCCCGGACGCTCGCGGAGCGGCGGGATCGACATCGGGATCACGTTGAGCCGGAAGTAGAGGTCCTCGCGGAACCGTCCCTCGCGCACCTCGCGCGCGAGGTCGCGGTTGGTCGCGGCGAGGATGCGCACGTCCACCTTGATCGGGCGGCCACCGCCCACGCGCTCGATCTCGCGTGCCTCGATCGCGCGGAGCAGCTTGGCCTGCGCCTCCGCCGAGAGCTCCCCCACCTCGTCGAGGAGCAGCGTCCCCGTGTGCGCGAGCTCGAAGCGGCCGATCCGCCGTTCGGTGGCGCCCGTGAAGGCCCCGCGCTCGTGGCCGAACATCTCGCTCTCCACCAGGTCGCGCGGGATCGCCGCGCAGTTCACGCGCACGAACGGCTTGTCCTTGCGCGGGCTCTGCGCGTGGATCGCCGAGGCGACCAGCTCCTTCCCCGTCCCCGACTCCCCGCCGATCAGCACGCGGGCGTCGCTCGGGGCCACGCGGGCGATCATCTCGCGGACGCTCCGCAGGGCCGGGCTGTCCCCCACGAGCTCGCCGGCGAGCCCCAGGTCCGCGCGGAGCGCCGAGCGCTCGCGCCGCGCCTGCCGCAGCTCGAGCGCCCCGGAGAGCGCGAGGAGCACGCCCTCCGGGGTGAGCGGCTTCTCGAGGAAGTTCACCGCGCCGAGCCGCGTCGCCTTCACCGCGTCCGCGAGCCCCGCGCGCCCCGACATCATCACCACCGGCAGGTCGGGGAAGCGGCCCCGCAGCTGTTCCAGCAGCTCCAGCCCGTCGGTCGGCCCCGGCATCATGAGGTCGAGCAGCACCAGGTCGGGCTCGATCTCCACTGCGCGCGCGAGCCCGGACGCCGCATCGCTCGCATCGCGCACCTCGTACCCCTCGGCGCCGAGCAGGGCGCCGACCATGCGCCGGATGTTCGGTTCGTCGTCGACGATCAGGATCGAGGGCATGGATGCGTGCGGGTCAGGGGCGTTCCGGCGGCAGTACCCCGCCGGCGCGTTCGCGTTCGGCGAGGAGCCGGGTGAGGTAGCGCTGCGACTCGGCCAGCTTCTCGACCTCGACGGCGATCACGTCGACGTTGCGCTCGATGCTCGCGAGCCGCTCCTGCGTCGCCGAGTCCGGGCCCGCGGTGCCGCGCTCGAGCCGCTTGGCGAGCGCGCGCGCGAGGGGCGCGATGACGAACGGGATGCCGAACGCCACCGCGAAGATCGCGGGCATCGCCCAGAGCCGGTCCATCAGCGGCGCTCCTCATGTGGCTCGCGCGCCACCGGCGCCGCGAGGGCCGCCGAGCGCTGCTCGCGCTCGGCCAGCAGCTTGGTCACGAAGCGCTGGCCCTCCGAGATCCGCTCGATCTCCACCGCCATCGATTCCACGGCCGCCTCCATGCGCGCCATCCGTCGGTCGCGCTCCTCCTCCGCCGGCGTGGTCACGCCGAGCCGGTCCTGCCGCCGCACCCAGGCGCGCACGAGCGGCAAGCCGAGCGTGATCACGATCGCCGTGAAGAAGAACCCACCGATGGCGAGGATGTCCTCGTCGATCATCTATGCCTCCGAGCCGTTCGTCCGTCCCTCGGCGCGCGGGAAGCGGAGCCGGATCTCGGTCCCCGCGCCCGGCGCGCTCGCGGCCTCCACGCGGCCGCCATGCGCCACCACCGTCTGCTTCACGATCGCGAGCCCGAGGCCGGTCCCGCCCGTCTTCGCCGTCACGTAGGGCTCCCAGATCCGCGCCAGCTGCTCGGCGGGGATCCCCACGCCATCGTCCAGCACCGCCAGCACCACCTCGCCGTCCTCGCGGCGCACCCGCACGGTGACCGTGCCGGCGCCGCCCGTCGCGTCGGCCGCGTTGAGGAGCACGTTGGCCAGCGCCCGCTGCAGCGCATCGTGCTGGCCGAGCACGTGGGCGCCGGGGTCGGCCTCCACGCGCGCCGTCATCGTCGCCGGCACCGTGGTGCGGACCGTCTCGCGCGCCAGCTCGCCCAGGTCCACCGTCGCCGTCGGTCCCTCGGGGAGCCGGCCGAACTGGGCGAAGCTGCGGGCCATCGCCTCCAGTCGCGCCGACTCCACGTCGAGCACCTCCACCGCGTCCCGCTGCTCGGGGACCGCGCTCCGGCGCAGGCTCGCGACCGCGAAGCGGATCGGCGTGAGCGGGTTCTTGAGCTCGTGGGCGACCTGGCGCGCCGACTCGCGGAAGGCCGCCAGCCGCTCGGCCTCGAGCGCGGCCTGCCGCCCGCGCTCGAGGTCCGCCGCCATCTGCCGCATCCGCTCGCGGAGCGTCCCGAACTCCGGCGCGCCCTTCGCCTCGCCCTCCTGCGGGAGCGGCAGGCGCTCCTGGTTCGCGATCCGGGCGGTCCACCCCACGATCTCGTCGAGCGGCCGGGAGAGCTGGCGGCTCAGGTGGCCGGCGACCCGCGAGGCCAGCAGCGAGAGCAGCGCGAGCAGCAGCAGCCCGCCGATGGCGAGGGCCGGCACCGCGCGCTCCGCGAGGAACCGGAATCGCCGCGCCTGGAGCCGCGACTCGCCGAGCTCGGCCTCGTGCGTCGCGAGCGCCTCCGCGGCCTCGGGGGAGCCGGGCCGCTCGCGCGCGAGGCGGATCGCGCGCTCGCCGCTCGTCGCGACCTGCTCCCACGCGCCGGAGCCGCTGAGCAGCGGCAGCGTCACGCTCGCGCCGTAGCTCCAGAGGGCCGTGAGGACGACCGCCGGGAGCAGTGCGAAGAGCGCGAGGATGACAAACAGCCGGGTCCGGAAGCGGGGCTGCCTCACGAAGTCCTGTGGCCTGTACGCGGGGGTCGGAAGGGCGGTTTCGGACGGGGCATCGTCCCGAAGTCTACCCCCGGTCCGGCCGCGTCGCACTCCGGAAGTCCAGCCCCCACTGTCGGTTGCGCCCCTCCTCCCACTAGGTTTCCTGCGGGACGCGCCCAGCGCCTCGATGATCCGCCGCCGCACGGCGCGAGACCATCGGAGCGGCGGGCGCTCCACACGGCGGGCCTCGCGTCCGCGACAGCGGCATCCTCCGGACTGACGAAGCGTCCGGATGAGCGGCTGCGCGCGAACGCCCCCGCGCACCTCATGCCCGTGCCGAGCCACCGCCTGCTGGCGGAGGCGCCGCGGGCGACATTCCACCGGCGATCCACGCCAGGACCAGATGCACGCTCGTTCCAACCACCCCGCGGCGGCGCGTCAGCCGCGC
>CAZPJF010000198.1:0-6659 GCA_964586095.1 uncultured Gemmatimonas sp.
GGCGCGTGCCCCCGTCGGCCTGCAGCACGTCGCAGTCGACCTTGAGCGTGAACTCGCCCCAGGCGAAGTCGTCGAGCATGGCGCGCACGCTGCGCCCGATGAGCCGTTGGATCTCCTGCGTCCGCCCGCCGAGTTGGCCGCGCTCGCGCTGCGTCCGCGTGTGCGTGGCGCGTGGCAGCATCGCGTACTCGGCCGTGAGCCACCCCTCCCCCTTGCCTTTCCGCCATCCCGGCACGCCATCCTCGACGCTCACCGCACAGAGCACCCGGGTGTCGCCGAAGCTGACGAGGCACGAGCCCTCCGCGTTCGGCGCGGCGCCGCGCGCGAGGGCGATGGGACGAAGGGCGTCGGCGGAACGCCCACGGGGGCGGCCGGTCGCGGGATCAGGCACGGAGCTTCTCGATGATGGAGGTGGTGGACTGTCCCGGCGTGAGCGGGATGATGACGACGCGTCCGCCCCGCGCGCGCACGACGTCCGCGCCGACGACGGCGTCCGGCGTGTAGTCGCCGCCCTTCACGATCACGTCGGGCTGCAGCGCGCGCACCACCTCGGCCGGCGTGTCCTCGTCGAAGATCACGACGGCGTCGACGGCCGCGAGGCCCGCGAGGACGTAGGCCCGCTCCGCCTCCGAACGGACCGGGCGGTCGGGGCCCTTCCCGAGCCGCCGCACCGACGCGTCGCTGTTCACGCCGACGCAGAGCGCGTCGCCCTGCGCCCGCGCGCCGGTGAGGACATCGACGTGGCCGGGGTGCAGGAGGTCGAAGACGCCGTTGGTGAAGACGACGGTCCCGTGCTGGCCCGCGCGCCAGCGCACGGCCTCGGCGCGCGTCATGACCTTCCTTCGGGGATCGACGGGGAGGCTCAGAAGGTCGCCACCACTTCAGGGTGGAAGTGCACCTCGCGCACGAAGCCCGGGAACTCGATGATGTCGTAGTACTCGGCCCAGATGTGGATCGTGCCCGTGCGGCGGCGGACCATGACCTTCTGTGCGGCCTCGGGAAGCTTGAGCGAGTCGGCGAACTCGCGCAGGCGGCGCGCGATGAGCTGGTCGCTGCGGTGGGCGGCGAAGCGCGCCTCCTGCCGCATGCGGTCGCGGAACTGGTAGTAGTGCCAGTACTTCTCGCCGATGTGGGTGCCGAAGTAGGCGCCCGCCCCCAGCACCACGAGCATGAGGAGGCATCCGAGGCCACCGCCCGACTTCGCCTGCTTCACCATTGGGACTGCGCTCCCTCGATGACGTCGTTCACGATGCGGTCGATGGCCTGCTTGCGGCCCTGCGCCTCGCCCCGGTCCGCGTACTCGCCCTCCGCCTGCATGCCCGTGCGCGACCAGAGCACCTTGCCGGTGACCTGGTCCACGATCTCGATGTCGACGCGCACGAGGAGCCGCCGGCGGGCCGACGTCGCCTGATTCGGATCCGCGGAGACGCCGGCGGCGATGTCGAGCTCGTAGCGCGTCACGCGCCCCCGCACCAGGGCCGACGCGCGATCCTCGGGCGCGTCACGCAGTCCGAGCCGCGACTGCAGCCCCTGGCGGAGCGACTCCTGCAGCTCGACCGGGAGTTCGGGCGAGGTGGTCTCGTTCTCGAACGGCAGCACGGCGGCGGTCCGGACGTGGGCGGGGAGCCCGCCACCCGCGAATCCATACAGGCACCCGGACAGGAGCGGGAGCAGCGCCAACAGGACGCATGCGCGCGCGAGGGAGGACCGCATGGCAGGAAACCTCACCGGCACGGCGCGCGGGGTCAATCCGCCGGCGCGAGCGCACCCGCGAGGAGTGCGCGGAAGTGCGTGGGCAGCGCGACCGGGCGACCGGCGGCGTTGACCGACACGAGCATGGTGCTCGCGCTCGCGAGCCGCTCGCCGGAGGCACCCGCCGCTTCCGCGCGCCGCAGGTCGTACTCGAAGGTCACGCTGCGCGACTGCACGGCACGGAGTCGGGTCTCGACGCGCACGATGTCGTCGTAGCGCGCGCTCGCATGATACCGCACCTGCGCGTCCGCGACGGCCAGCCGGACCCCCTGCCGCTCCATCTCGGCGTACGACACCCCCAGCAGGCGGATGAGGTCGGTCCGCCCGACCTCGCACCACACGAGGTAGTTGGCGTGGTAGGCGACGCCCATCTGGTCGGTCTCGGAATACCGGACACGCATCTCGGAGACGCTGATCATCGGGCGAGTCTACCGGCTCCGCTCGGGCTTTGTAAAGGGTGCGAGGACGCGGTACCATTCTGCGATGCTCCCGGCCCCCTGCTATGTACTCTCGGACGCGCACCTGGGTGCCGCGCCGGCCGAGGCGGAACGCGACCTCCTGACCCTCCTCGAGACCCTGCCCGGCGACGCGCGCTCGCTGGCGATCAACGGCGACCTGTTCGACTTCTGGTTCGAGTGGCGGCACGCGGTCCCGCGCGCGGGGCTCCGCGTGCTGGGCGCGCTGGCTCGCCTGCGCACCGCCGGCATCCCGATCCTCTGGGTCGCCGGGAACCACGATTGCTGGGGCGGCACGGTGCTCCGGGACGACCTGGGGCTCGACTACCGCGTGGGCCCGTGGCGCGGATCGCTCGGCGGATGGGACACCGTCGTGGAGCATGGCGACGGCCTCCGCGCGAAGGAGGATGCACCGTACCGCCGGCTCCGCACCGTGCTGCGGCATCCGCTGAGCGTCCGGCTCTTCCGCTGGCTGCACCCGGACCTGGGCACCTGGCTGGCGCTGCGGAGCTCGCACACGAGCCGCAACATGCGTCCGCGCGACGGTGGCGAGGGCCTGCGGGCGGTCGCCCACGCGCGGCTCGGCGCCACGGACGCGCCTGAGCTGCTCGTGTTCGGCCACTCGCACGTGACGACGCTCGAGCGACTGCACGGGCGCGTCTTCGCGAATCCCGGCGCGTGGATGGACGCGCCGCGGTTCCTCCGCGTGGTACCGGACCGCATCGAGCTGCGGCGGCTGGAGAGCGGCGGCAGCATCGTCGAGGGCGAGGTGCCGCGGACCTGAGCGCGCGGCGCGCCGGCACGGCGGGCGCCGCTCAGCGGAACGGGAGGCTCGCCTGGATGAGCGGACCGAAGGGCGTCTGCCGGAGGCCGACCTTCCCCGGCAGGTCCCACAACTGCGCGGCGACGAAAGCATCCGCCCCGGCGAAGAAGTGGTTGAAGGCGACCACCGCGATCCAATCCTCGTAGTGCAGGCGCCGCGTGCGGACGTACGCCTCGTCGAACCGCGGGACGCTCCACGCGGCGACGACGGGGTTGCCGTCGGCGTCGCGCGCGACGAGCCCGGTGGTCGCATCGACCTGGTAGCGCAGCGGGACCGAGTCGCCGGCGAAGCGGCGCGCGATCCGCAGGTCCTCGGCGGACCGGTGGACGAGGGCGAGCGCGGCGATCTCCACCAGGAAGAACATGCCGCCGGCGCGGGCGCGGTCGAGCTTGGCCTGCCCCGCTCCGGGCACGAGGAACGAGTACAGGAACGCGCGACCCGGCGAGATCGGAGGCCCGTCCGCCGAGTCCGCGCGGAGGGCCGCCTGCGCCTCGGGTGGCGTGCTCGCGGCGGGACGGGTGACGCCGGCGCGCACGCTGTCCGCCTGCTGCGCGGCGGACGCCGACGGCGCGAGCGCCGCGAGGCTCAGCGCGCCGGCGATCGCGGCGAGCGCGCGCATGGTCCGCGGGAG
Organism: uncultured Gemmatimonas sp.; assembly: GCA_964586095.1. Taxonomy (GTDB): domain Bacteria; phylum Gemmatimonadota; class Gemmatimonadetes; order Gemmatimonadales; family Gemmatimonadaceae; genus Pseudogemmatithrix. The sequence goes on from CAZPJF010000198.1 coordinate 3,662, forward strand.
GGAGGCATGGGACCTACGACCCGTCGCGACCCGTGAGGTTCCGTGGGCGATCATCGCGTGCAAGATAGCGGGCCGAACCGGGCATCGGTGCACCGAGCGCGCGGGACCGGGCCGCGCTGGCGGGAGCGTGTGGGAATCGAACCCACCCAGCCCGACGTCGTCGGGCCGCTGCGGTTTTGAAGACCGCGGGGACCACCAGACCCCATCCGCACCCTCGCAGCTCAGGCCGACACCGGACGCCTCCTCACGCGAGACGCAGGCTGGGGCCACCGTCGCGCGCCTCGACCCGGCCGATCTCGACGGCGAGCGGGACCGCCGCCCGGAACGCCTCCACCGCTCCCGGCGTGAGCGCGACGAGCAGCCCGCCGGACGTCTGCGGGTCGGTCAGGAGGGCGCGCACATCCTCGCCGGTGTCGTTCCAATCGACATCGGCGTCGACCCAGGCCGCGTTCCGCTTGCCGCCGCCGGTCAGATGGCCGGCGGCGAGCGCCTCGCGCGTGCCGGGCAGCAGCGGCACCCGCTCGACGTCGATCACGAGTTGCACGCCACTCGCGCGGGCGATGTGCCGCGAATGCCCGAGGAGCCCGAACCCGGTGATGTCGGTGGCGCAGCGCGCGCCGCCGTCCAGCGCGGCGCGCGCGGCCCGGGCGTTGAGCGTCGCCATCGAGGCGTAGAGCGCCTCGGCGTGCTCGTCGCCCAGCGCGCCGCGCTTCAGCGCGGTCGCGAGGATCCCGGTGCCGAGCGCCTTGGTCAGGACGAGGCGATCGCCGGCGCGGGCCTGCGCGTTGCTCAGGATGCGATCCGGGTGGACGCGTCCGGTGACCGAGAGCCCGTACTTGAGCTCCTCGTCCGTGACCGTGTGTCCGCCGACGATGCGGGCGCCGGCCTCGTGCACCGCATCCTGCCCGCCCCGCAGGATGTCGGTGAGCACGCTCAGCGGGAGGGCCTTCTCCGGGAAGCCCACGATGTTCATGGCGGTGAGCGGCTCGCCGCCCATCGCGTACACGTCCGAGAGCGCGTTGGCGGCCGCGACCCGTCCGAACCGGTAGGGATCGTCGAGGATCGGCGCGAAGAAGTCGACGGTCTGCACGAGCGCGAGGTCGTCGGCCACGCGAAAGACGCCCGCGTCGTCGAAGGTCTCGCGACCGACGAGCAACCGGGGATCGGATTCGCGCGGCAGCGGCGCGAGCGCGGCGGACAGGTCACCCGGACCCATCTTCGACGCTCAGCCGGCGCAGCGTGCGAACTGGGTCAGCTGGAAGAGGCGCTCGCGGGACACGGGAGGTGGGACAAGGGAAGCGGGAACGGACGAAGGGTGGAGGGGCGAAGCCGGCGCCCTACCCGGGCAGCCGGGCGATCAGCTCGACCTCGACGGCGACGCCGCGCGGGAGGGCCGCCACCTGCACGGTGCTGCGCGCGGGGCGGGCCTCGCCGAGCGTGGCGGCGTAGACCTCGTTGAACCGCGGGAAGTCGGCCATGTCCTGCAGGAAGACGGTGGTCTTCACGACGTCCTTCCAGGCGCATCCGGCCGCGTGCAGCACGCTCTGCAGGTTCTGCAGCACCTGGCGCGTCTGGTCGACGACATCGCCCGCGACGACTTCCATCGTCGCGGGGTCGAGCGGGATCTGCCCCGCGGTGAACAGGAAGCCGCCGGCGACGGTGGCCTGTGCGTACGGCCCGATGGCGGCGGGCGCCGCCTCGGTGCTGATGGTCCTCACGCTCACGAGCGATCTCCTAGAAGAGGCCGGAGATGGATCCATCGGGATGGATGGCCATCTTCTCGGCGGCCGGCGCCTTGGGCAGCCCCGGCATGGTCATGATCTCGCCGCACTGGGCGACGATGAAGCCGGCGCCCGCCACAGGATAGACGTCGTTCACCGTCACACGGAAGCCGGAAGGCCGGCCGAGCTTGGTCGCGTCGTCGGAGAGGGAATACTGCGTCTTGGCCATGCAGACGGGCGTCTCGCCCAGCCCGATCCCCTCGAGGTAGGCGATGGCGCGGTCGGCCTTGGCGCTGTAGTCGGCCCCGTCGCCGCCGTAGACCTTGCGCACGATGCTGTCGATCTTCTCCTTGATCGGCCGCTTGACGTCGTAGAGCGGCGCGTACGCGGACTTCCCGCTGGCGAGGATGTCGAGCACCTCGCGGGCGAGCGCCTCGCCCCCCGCCCCGCCCTTCGCGAAGACCTCGCAGAGGGCGACGCGGGCCCCGGCCTTCTGCGCGGCCTCGCGCACGATCGCCAGCTCGGCGTCGGTGTCGGTGCCGAAGCGGTTGATCGCGACGACCAGCTCCATGCCGAACTGCCGCACGTTGGCGATGTGGTGCTCGAGGTTGACGACCCCCTTCCGGAGCGCCGCGAGGTCCTCGGTGGCGAGGTCGGTCTTCCGGGCGCCGCCGTTCATCTTGAGCGCGCGGATGGTCGCCACGAGGACCGCCGCCTCCGGCTGGACGCCGCCGAAGCGGCACTTGATGTCGAAGAACTTCTCGGCGCCGAGGTCGGAGCCGAACCCGGCCTCGGTCACGACGACGTCACCGACGGCCAGCGCGGCGCGCGTGGCGAGCACCGAGTTGCAGCCGTGCGCGATGTTGCCGAACGGACCCGCGTGGACGAAGGCCGGGCCGCCCTCGAGCGTCTGCACGAGGTTCGGGCGGATGGCGTCCTTGAGGAGCATCGCCATCGCGCCATGCGCCTTGAGGTCGCGCGCATGGACCGGCTTGCGGTCGGCGCCGTAGGTCGAGCCCACGATGATGTTGCCCAGGCGCTGCTCGAGGTCCGCGGCGCTGGTGGCCAGCGCCACGATGGCCATGATCTCCGACGCCGGGATGATCACGAACCGCTCCTCGCGCACGACGCCCTCGGCGGGGCCGCCGAGCCCGATGATGACCTTGCGGAGCGCGCGGTCGTTCATGTCGATCGTGCGCGGCCAGGTGATCCGGCGCGGGTCGATGCCGAGCGCGTTCCCCTGCTGCAGGTGGTTGTCGAGCATCGCGCTCAGCAGG
>CAZPJF010000199.1:0-6637 GCA_964586095.1 uncultured Gemmatimonas sp.
CGAAGCCCCACTCGTGGAAGCCGAGCTTCTCGAGGAGCTCGAAGCCGTGGATGATCCCGCGGCCGCCGCACCCGCGCCCGACCTCGGGGCCGCCAAGCTCCATCGCGAAGACGCCGTCGCGCTTGAAGCAGACGTCGGAGATCGTGACCTCCTCGCCCGCGAGCTTCTTGCGGGACGAGGTCTCGATGATGGTCGGCGTCGCCCGCCCGCCGAAGAGGAGCGAGGTGGTGTCGCTCTTGGGGTCGCAGCCGATGAGCAGGACCTTCTTCCCCTGCTGCGCCATCATGTAGGAGAGGTTCGCCAGCGTGAAGCTCTTGCCGATGCCGCCCTTGCCGTAGATCGCGATGATCTGCGTCTCCTTGGTGGGCTTGTCGGTGTGCACGGGCGCCGGCTCGCTCGCCGCCTCCTCGCGGACGGAGCGGTGGAGCTTCACGAGGGCGTCGCCCGTGGCATGTCCGGTGTCGATCACGAGAGCGTTCTCCAGTCGAGGACCATCTTGAGGCAGCTCGGATCCTCGAAGGCGGCGCGGTAGGCGTCGGCTGCGTGGTCCGCGGGGGCGATGTCCGTGATGAGGCCGTCGAGCGAGAGCGTGCCCGTCGTCACGAGGTCGAGCACCGCGGCGAGGTCGCCGGGCGACCACTCGGCGGCGATGCGCAGCCGCGCCTCCTTCATGAAGGCAGGCGGGAACGTGAAGGTGATCGGCATGGCGTAGAAGCCGGCGAGCACGATCTCGCCGCCCTTGGCCAGGCGCATGACGAGCGTGTCGAGGAGTGCGGCATCGCCGCTCGCGTCGAGGATGCAGCGGTAGTCGCGACGTGGGTCGTCGGCGCTGCGGAGCACCGGATAGCCGAAGGCGCCCTGCATGCGCTGCGGCGCGCGCTCCCAGACCGCGGCGGCGCCGCCGAGCGCCTGCACCAGGCGCGCGGTCAGCCGGCCGAAGACCCCATGCCCGATGATGAGGTCGGGCAGCGTGCTGCCGGCCTTCAGCGCGTGCAGTGCGGTGGCTGCGAGTGCGAGCAGCGTGGCGCGCTCGCCGAGTGCCGCATCGACCGGGATGACGCGCGCCGCCGGCGCGACCACGTGCCGTGACGCACCGCCGAAGAGACCGCGCACATCGCCGTAGCAGTTCGCTCCGGGGACGAAGACGTGCGTTCCCACGCGGAGGCCGGCATGCGCTCCGGCCTGCGTGACGATCCCGACCGACTCGTATCCGGGCACGAGTGGGTAGCCGAGGCCGGGGAACTGCGGCATGCGCCCCTCCCACAGCAGCCGCTCGGTGCCGGCGCTGATGGAGGAGTACGCGATATCGACGACCACATCCGACTCTCCCGGTGCGTTGAGCGTGAGCTCGCGCATCGAGAGTTGCTGGGGTCGATCGAATACCACCGCGACTGATTGCACCTGTTCGTCCTTCGGGGGGAATTGCTCAGGCCGTAACGTACGACTTACACATGAAAACGTCAAGCAAATCTGACAGTCGGGTGGAGCCGAGGGGAGGGCGGGTGGTTCGGGGAGGGGACGGGCGACCCTAGGCGGAGGGCCGTTGCCCGCCGGAATACCGCGCGGGTGTGGTGCGGGAGGTGGGCTAGTGCTGCGCCGCGATCAGTCCGGCGTAGACCGGATACCGGGTCCGATGGACTCGGCTGCGCGAGAATCCCGCCTTGGCCAGGAGCGCCCGGAGCTCATCCGCTCGACGGGCGCGGCCTCTCCCCATGGCGCGGAGATAGAGGCCGAAGTAGGCGTCCCCCACCGTCTCGGCGCCGCGCACGCCCGAGAACGGCTCTACTATAAGAAGGACACCTCCGGGCTCGAGAGCCCGCTTCACCTTGTGGAGCAGCTGCAGGACCGACTCGTCGTCGTGGTCGAGCAGCACACGCACCAAGGTGATTACGTCGGCACCGACTGGGAGGGGGTCCTGATGAAAGTTCCCCCCGGACAATTCCACCCGCCCCACAAGACCCAGCCGGGCCAGACGTACCTGCGCTCCCTCGATGACCGCCGGGAGGTCGAACAGCTTCAACTTCAGGTCCTGATACCGCCACGCGACTTCCGCGAGGAAAGCGCCTTCACCCCCTCCGACATCGAGCAAGGTCCGGCGGTCGTGCATCGGATACCGATCGAGAATGTCCTCGGCGAGCGGCCGGACCGTCTCTGCCATGAGCGCCGAGTAGTCTGCGACGACTCCACGACCGAAATTCTGAGGGTCTGATACTTTGGTGTACGGAAAGTGCTTTGATACTGCACCGTTGGATCGCTGCGGAGATCGAAAGAAGTCGATCGGGTCAGACAAGTCCTTGTACAACAACGCGTTGTGCTCGATCATCCGAGCCAACCCCTCGTTCCGGATCAGCGGCGCACCCATCGGACCGCAACCATAGCGGTCGCCGGATCTCCCCTGAACCAGCCCCAGCGCCGCCGCCGCCCGCAGCAGCCGTTCGGTCTCCTCGATCGGCACCCCGACGTGCGCGGCGATCTCGGCGCGCGTGCGCGGCCGCTCCGCCAGGAAATCGAACAGCCCCACTCGGACACACGCCGTCAGCGTCTGCGTGTAGACGAATCCCGCCGTCAGGTCGAAGAGCTTCCGAGAGCGTGCCAGTGCGATCGGACGCGTCAGCGGAAAGGTCGCCGCCCACCGCTGGAACCGAGGGCTCGACTGGATCGCATCGCGCCACGCGAGCAGGCGGTCGCGCCACGTCAGGGGCACGCCTCCGTCCGCGACGGTCACGCCGGCGATCGCAGTCTCTCTCGATCCCATTGGCCTTGAAGGGGGAAGGGGTCCGGACCGTTCCCAGCTCGGCACCCGCGGTCCAACCACTCGGCCGACGATACGAACGAATCCGTAAAGTGTCAATACCCCTAGACAGTTACAACTGTCAGACTATTGCGACAGACGGAGAAATACCGTAAACTCGACCTGACAACTTCCCCCGGAGTATGCTGGTGCGTATCGCCTTCCCCTTCTCGGCGATCGTCGGCCAGGATGAGATGAAGCGCGCGATCCTGCTCACCGCGGTCGACCCGACCATCGGTGGCGTGCTCATCCTTGGACATCGCGGCACCGCCAAGTCGACCGCGGTCCGTGCGTTGCCGGCGTTGCTGCCGACCATGCGCGTGGTGCGCGGATGCCGCTACGGCTGCGATCCGATGGCCAACGGCCGCAAGTGCGCCGAGTGCCAGGCGCGCGAGCGAGGGGGCGAACGCCTGCGCTCCGATCGCGCCGCAGTACCCGTCGTCGACCTGCCCCTGGGCGCCACCGAGGACCGCGTGGTGGGCGCCCTCGATCTCGAGCGCGCGCTCGCGCGCGGGGAGAAGGCGTACGAGCCCGGGCTGCTGGCGCGCGCGCATCGCGGCTTCCTCTACGTGGACGAGATCAACCTGCTCGAGGACCACCTCGTGGACCTCCTGCTCGACGTCGCGGCGACGGGCGAGAACGTGGTCGAGCGCGAGGGCATCAGCGTGCGCCATCCCGCGCGCTTCGTGCTGGTGGGGAGCGGGAATCCGGAGGAGGGTGACCTGCGTCCGCAGCTGCTCGACCGCTTCGGGCTGTCGGTGGAGGTCACGACGACCACCGACATCGACGAGCGCGTCGAGGTGATCAAGCGCCGCGATGCGTTCGATCGCGATCCCGACGGGTTCGTCGCCGACTGGTCCCGCGATGACGCGAGGACGCGCGCGCGCGTCGAGCGCGCACGCAAGCGCCTCGAGACGCTCACGGTGCCGGATGCGGTGCTCCGCCGGGCGGCGGAGCTCTGCGCCGCGGTGGGGACCGACGGCGTCCGCGGCGAGCTCGCGCTGCTGCGCGGCGCGCGCGCCCTCGCCGCCTACGAGGGGGCCCGCACGGTCGACATCTCGCACCTGCGCACGATCGCGCCGAGCGCGCTGCGGCATCGCCTGCGGCGCGACGTGCTCGACGACGTGGGGAGCACCGCCCGGGTGCTGCGCGCGCTCACCGACGTGTTCGGCGCGTAGCGCGATGCCGGTCGTCGCCGCGCCGGTCGAGCCCGAAGTCTCGCAGCGCGCCGCCCTCGCGGGCGCGCTCCTCGCCGTGGATCCGCACGGCCTGGGTGGCGCCGTGCTGCGGGCCGCCCGTCACGACCTCGTGGCCGCATGGCTCGACGCGTTGCGCGCGGTGCTGCCGGAGGGCGTGCCGATGGAACGGTTGCCCGTGGGGATCCCGGACGACCGACTGCTCGGCGGACTCGACCTCGCGATGACCCTGGCGACGGGACGACCGGTCCACGAGCGCGGCCTGCTCGCGCGCACCGATGGCGGCCTGCTGGTGATGCCGGGCGCGGAGCGTGCGGGGGCGGGGCTCGTCGGCCGTCTCGCGGCGGCCCTCGACACGGGCACGGTCCAGGCCCCGGGTGGTGCGGCGGGACCGGCGGCGGCCCGCGTCGCGATCCTGGCGATCGACGAGGGCGAGGCGGCGGAGGACCCGCTCCACCCTGCGCTGGTGGATCGACTGGCGTTCGCGCTCACGCTCTCGCGCGACGATGCGCGCCTGCCCTTCGCCCGCGCGGACGTGCTCGCGGCGCGGGCGCAGCTGGCCACGGTCACGATCGGCGCTGCGCAGCTGGCCTCGTTGGTGGCGGTGGCGGTCAGCTTCGGGATCGCCTCGCTCCGCGCGGTCACGCTCACGGCGCGCGCCGCGCGCGCGGCCGCCGCGCTCGATGGGCGGCGTGCGGTGACGGACGATGACCTCCGTCTCGCCGCGGCGCTCGTACTCGGGCCTCGCGCGACGCAGCTCCCGGCCGCACCGCCGGCGGAGGACGAGATGCCGCCGGCCTCGCCGGAGCCGGACGCGGACGACCCCGCACCGTCGAGCCTCGAGGAGTCGCGCGGCCTCGAGGACCTGCTGGTCGAGGCGGTGCGCACGGCGCTCCCGGTCTCGCTCGAGTCGGACGCGTCCGCGCGCCGGGTGCGCGGGAGCCAGGAGGGGCGGGCCGGTGGCGACCGGGCGAACGCGCGCCGCGGGCGGCAGGTGGGCACGCGGCGCGGCGACCCGCGCGCCGGTGGGCGTCTCGATCTCCTCGAGACGCTGCGCGCGGCGGCGCCGTGGCAGCGCCTCCGCCCGGCGCGCGCGGGCGCGCGCGTGCAGGTCCGTCCTGACGACTTCCGCCTGCGTCACCTGGTGGAGCCGGCGGGAACGACGGCGCTCTTCGTCGTCGATGCCTCGGGTTCGGCGGCGGTCGCGCGGCTGGGCGAGGCGAAGGGTGCGGTCGAACTGCTGCTCGCCGATGCGTACTCGCGGCGCGACGAAGTGGGGGTGATCGCGTTCCGCGGCACGACCGCCGACGTGCTCCTGCCGCCCACCCGCGCGATCGCCGCGGCCAAGCGCGCGCTCGCGGCGCTGCCGGGCGGAGGCGGGACCCCGCTCGCGAGCGCGATCGATCGTGCGCGCGAGCTGGTGCACCAGGCCCGCCGCGCGGGGAACGACACGGTGGTCGTGTTCCTCACGGACGCCCGGGCGAACATCGCGCGCGACGGCACGCCGGGACGCCCGCAGGCCGAGGCGGACGCCCTCGCCTCCGCCGGCTCGCTGCGCGCGCTGGGCGGGACGGTGCTGTTCATCGACACCTCGCCGCGGCCCTCGCCGCAGGCGCAGGGGATCGCGTCGGCACTCGGCGCGCGGTACGTGGCCCTGCCGCGCACCGATGCCCGCGGGATCCATGCGGCGGTGACGGCGGTGCTGCCGGAGCGCGCATGACCACCGAGCGCGCGGCCTCGCTCGACGCGACGACGTCCCTCGCGGGCGTCGCGGCGGCGGGGGACGCGGCCGGTGCGCGCCGCGCACCCCAGCTGCATCGGCGCGGCATCGGGCTGGTGGTGGTGTTCTGGTGGGTCGCGACCGGCCTGATCATCGCGATGCAGCGGAGCGAGGCGACGCGCCTCGCGGGGCTGGTGGTCGCGACGTTCCTCGCCGTGCTCGGTCTGCGCGAGATGCATGACGCGCGCGACGACGCGTCGGCGGGCGGCGTGCGCCGGTCGTTCCTGGGCGGCGCGATGCTCTGGGGCTGGGTCTCGGCGACCTTCTACGGCGGCTTCCTCACCGGGCTGCACCCGACGGCGCCGGTGCCGCCGGCGCCCGCGTGGGGCGCGGTCATGCCGGCGATCGGCGCGACGCTCGTGAGCGACGCCGCCGCGCTGGTGCTCCTCACGGTCACGGCGATGATGGGACGCGGCGCGGCGAACCGCACGGGGATGTGGGCGCTGCTCCTCTTCTGGGCGGTGCAGCAGGTGGCCAAGCTCAACGTCTTCTTCGGCGTGGAGAATCCCGCGGCCAACTTCCTGCCGCCGCACCTCGCCTACCTGCGCGCGTTCTTCGGTCCCGCGGAGAACTCGCCGTTCCTCATGGTGAGCCTCGTGGGGCTCACGCTGGCGACGGCGGCCGCGCTCCGGGGGGCGCGGCGCGGCCGCCCGGAGGGGCGGCGCCAGGCGGCCGTCCTCCATGCGACCATCCTCGCACTCGCGGTGCTCGAGGTGGCGGTGCTCGGCGTGACGCTGGAGCACACGCCGTGGGACTCGTTCCTCCGGGCGCGGGGCGACTGATGCCGACCGGACGCGCGGCCTGGTGGCGCCGGACCTTCGACTTCGAGGCGCAGTGCTGGATCGCCTGGAGCGGGCTGCTCGCGTTCGG
>CAZPJF010000200.1:0-6628 GCA_964586095.1 uncultured Gemmatimonas sp.
CCCCGCGCGTGAGCTGCGCCCCGTCCTGCGACCGATGCGCCTGGTGCGCCCGCACCGATTCCACGGCCGCGAAGAGCGTCGCGCCCACGACGAGTGCCGTGCCCGCGAGGACCGCGACGGAGGCCGGCGGACGCGCCGGGCGCGCGGGCACGGCGGGCGACGGGGCGGGGGACGGCGACATGCCGTCAGTATCGGCGCGGGGGCAGAAGGGATGAGCCCGTGCACCCTTCATGACGATTCGTGCCAGCGGCGCACCCATGGCACCGTCCATCGCGCCGTTCGGCGCGCCGTTCGTCGCGCCGGCGCGGCGCGCGGCCTCACCCCGCCAGCGCGGCTTCCGTCGTCCGGAGGAGCGTGGTGAGGTCGAACGGCTTGTGCAGGATCCCGGCGATCCCCTGGCCGGCGAACTGCGTGGCCAGCGTCCGCTCGCTGTGCCCCGATGTGACGATCACGCGCACATCGCCCTTCACCTCCCGCATCCGGCGGAAGGTCTCGGCGCCGTCCATGCCCGGCATGGTGAGGTCCAGCAGCACGCAGCGGATGCGGTCGCCCGCCTCGCGCAGCCGCTCGACGCCGGCCGCGCCGTCCGGCGCCTCGAGGATCTCGAAGCCCTGCCGCGAGAGGAGCCGCCGCGTCACGTCGCGCACCGCGGTGTCGTCGTCGACCACGAGGATCGCACCGTGCCCGTCGAGCCGCGCGGCCTCGGCGCGCGGCGGCGCCTCCGACAGCGGCCGCGTGCAGGGCGGGAAGAGCAGGCGGAACGTGGTGCCGCGGCCGGGCGCGCTCTGCACCTCGAGACCGGCGCGGTGCGCCCGGATCGTCCCCAGCGTCGCCGCGAGCCCGAGCCCGCGCCCCTTGGTCTTGGTCGTGAAGAACGGGTCGAAGATGCGCGCGAGCGTTTCGGGACTCATCCCGCAGCCGGTGTCCTGCACCTCGAGCAGCACGTGCGGTCCCGGCGTCACGCCGCCATCCACCGCGAGGCCGGCCTTCCGCGCCGCACTCACCTCCTGCAGCGCGGTCGACACGAGGATCTCCCCGTTCCCGTCGCCCAGCGCGTCGGCGGCGTTCTTCACCAGGTTGAGCACCACCTGCCGCAGGCGCGTCGCGTCACCCGTCACGCAGGGCCGGCCGTCCGCGAGCACGGTCCGCACCCGCGCCCGCGAGGGCAGCGACGAGCGCAGCAGCGAGAGCGTCTCCTCGACCACGGTGTTGAGTTCCACCGGCGCCTCGGCGATCCGCCCGCGGCCGGCGTACGCGAGCAGCTGCGCCGTCAGCTCCGTCGCCCGCTCGGCGGCCAGCTGCAGGTCGAGGAGCGCCTGCGCCGCGTCGCTCCCGGGCGCCACGTCCATCTGCGCGAGCGTCGCGTTGCCGAGGATGCCCACGAGGAGGTTGTTGAAGTCGTGCGCGACGCCCCCGGCGAGGAGCCCCAGGCTCTCCAGCTTGTGCGTCTGCTGCAGCTTCTGCTCGAGCAGCCGGGCCTGCTGCTCGGCCTGCCGCTGCGCGGTGATGTCCTCGAGCGCGCCGGCGATGCCGGTCACGCGGCCGGCGTCGTCACGCACGGGGGCGACGCGCACGCGCACCCACCCCTCGGGGCCGCCGTCCCGCGCGAGCCGGTAGTCGTTCGTCGCCTCGCCGCCGGCCACCAGCACCTCGGCGATCCGGCGGATGGCGCGCTCGCGCTCCTCCGGGTGCAGGAAGCGCAGGAAGCCCCGGCCCAGCAGGTCCGGCTCCTCGGCGCCCAGGATCGCGCAGGCCCGCGGGTTCGCGAAGATCGCATCCCCGCTGCCGTCGACCAGGAAGATCCCGGCGGGCGACGCCATCGTGGCGAGCCGGAAGCGCTCCTCCACGAGCGGCGCGGCCACGCCGGTCACTTCTTCTCCCGCCAGGGATACTTCTGGCGGAGCCACCACTGCTCGCGGAGGATCTTCCCGAAGGGGATCCGCTCGCGGTCGAGGCGCAGCACGAGGGTCTTCCCGTCGAAGCGCACCACCTCGCCGGCCACGTCCGCCATCTCGCCGCGCTGGAACTGGACGGTCGCCCCCATCCGGTCGCCGGCCTTGATGGTCACGTCGGCGGGGATCGGCTCGAGCTCGGCGCGCACGCCGGCCTCGGAGCAGTCACACACCACGCCGCGGATCGCGCCCGCGCGGAACGCCGGGCGGTCCACCACGGGATACTCCACGCGGTAGTACTGCCGGCGGTTCGCGGCGTCGACCTGCTGTTCGGACCGGGGTTCTGTCATGCGCAGCCACGGTGGGGAATGGGGACACGGCTCATCGATGAGTATCGGCCCGGCCGGCCCCGCCTTGAGCCCGTTAGATTCCCTTCCATATGACGGAGGAGCCGCAGGATCCGGCCATCGCCGCCACGCTCGTCCGGGAGGCCCCGGACATGATCGTCACGGTCGCCCGGGACGGCCGGATCCTCCAGGCCAACCCGGCCACCCTCCGCGAGTCCGGCTTCTCGCTGGAGGAGCTCCGGGCGCGGCCCATCGACAGCTTCCTGCCCGGCCTCGATCCCAAGCGCGTCGCGGCCGCCCGGGAGCGGAACCCGGACGGCTCCTCGGCCCCCGTCACGGTCCGGTACCACCGCAAGGATGGCGCGCTCCGGTGGCTGTCGGTGCGGGTCGCCCCCCTCCCGCCGGGCACCGGGGAGGCGGCGCTCCTCGTCTTCGCCCGCGACGTGACCGAGGAGAACCTCCGGACACAGGCCCTCCGCGAGAGCGACCAGCGGTTCCGGAGCCTCGTCTCGGCGTTCGACCGCGCCTTCTTCGTGGTGGACCCGGACCTCAAGATCGCGGGGCTCTTCGGGCGCTGGGTGCGGTCCGCCGGACTCGACACGCGCCACTGGCTGGGCCGCACCCCGGCCCAGATGCTCCCCGAGTCCGGCGGCGAGCCCCACACCTCGGCCCTCCGGCGGGCCCTCCGCGGCGCGGATGTCACGTACGAGTGGGACTTCCACGTCCCGTCCACCGGCCAGCCCAACCGCCTGCGCATCAACCTGTCGCCCATGCGCGACCCGGACGGCTCCGTGATCGGGATCGCCGGCGTGGCCGCGGACATCACCCGCCGCGTGCGCGCCGAGGCCGAGGCCGAAGCCCTGCGGGCGCGCATCGCCGACGCCGAGCGCGCCGAGGCGCTCGGCAAGCTCGTGAGCGGCGTGGCGCATGAGCTGAACAACCCCCTCGCGGCGATCCTCAACTTCGCCGAGGACCTCCTCTCCACCGAACTCGACGCCGAACGCCGCGCCGCGCTGGAGGTGGTGCGCGCGCAGGCCCTCCGCTCCCGCACCATCACGCGCGACCTGCTGGCCTACGTGCGCAAGGGCGGCCACCGTCCGCTCGTGCCGCAGGCGCCCGGCCCCATCCTCGACGGCGTCGTGCGCGCCATCCGCCCGGGGCTCGCGCGCGGCGTGCGGCTCGAGGCGCACATCGCCGACGGCGACGTCGCGCTCGAGCTCGACCGCGCCGGCTTTGAGCAGGTGGTGACGAACCTCATCACCAACGCGGCGCACGCGGCCGCGCGCGACGGGGCGGTCCGGCTGGAGGCGCGCCGCGACGGCGGCGACTACGTGATCGACGTCATCGATGACGGCCCCGGGATCCCGCCCGAGCTGCTCGGGCGCATCTTCGAGCCCTTCTTCACCACCAAGGGCTCGGGGCAGGGCGTCGGACTCGGCCTCTCGGTCTCGCTCGGGATCGTCGAGGAGCACCACGGCACGCTCACCGTGCAGGACCGCCCGGAGGGGGGCGCCTGCTTCACCGTACGGCTCCCGGTGAGCACGCTCGCGCCGCTGGCGCCCACGCCGCCCCTGGGCTCCGCGGCCGTCGCCCGCGAACGCGTCGTCACGCCGCCCGAGGGGAAGCCCGGGCTGCTCATCGTCGACGACGAGGAGCCGATCCGCCGCGCGCTCCGCCGCTACTTCGAGCGGAAGGGGTGGAAGGTCGACGAGGCCGCCGACGGCTTCGAGGGGCTCGCGCGCCTCACCACGCCCGGGGCCGCCGACCGGTACGCGGCGGTCCTCTGCGACCTGCGGATGCCGGGGCTCGACGGCCCGCAGCTCTACGCGCGGGTGCGCGAGGAGGCACCCGCCCTCCTCCCGCGCTTCGTGATCTCCACGGGCGACACCACGGGCGAGGCGGCCGCCACCTTCCTCGCCGGGATCGACACGCCGGTGCTGGAGAAGCCGTACGAGCTCACGGAGGTCGCCGCGCTGCTCGAGACGCTCAAGAACGCGCAGCGGGCGCGGCAATGAGCGCGCCGGCGACCGGCGCGCGCGCGACGCGGGGCCCGAACGCCGCACCCGTGCGGCGCGTTCACCACCGGCCGGCCCTGCGCCGGTCCTCACCGAACCGGAGTGTTCCCAGGATGGGCCCGTGCTGACCCCGTGGGTGACGCGACTGATCATCGCGAACGTCGCCATCTTCGCCGTGCAGATGATCGCGCCGATGCTGCTCAGCGACTTCGCCTTCGTGCCGCGCCTCGCGCTCGTCCGGCCCTGGACGATCGTCACGTACATGTTCCTCCACGGCGGGCTCGGCCACCTCTTCTTCAACATGCTCGGCCTCTTCTTCTTCGGGCCGAGCGTAGAGGGCCGGCTCGGCGCCAAGCGGTTCGCGCGGCTCTACTTCCTGGCCGGGATCGGCGGCGCGCTCCTCTCGTTCCTCCTCTCGCCCAACGCCGCCATCATCGGCGCGTCGGGCGGCGTGTTCGGCGTCTCGCTCGCCTTCGCCTGGTTCTATCCGCGGGCCGTCATCCACGTGTACGGGATCATCCCCGTGGAGGCGTGGCTCCTCGTGACGATCTACGGCGTCATGGAGCTCCTCTCCGGCGTCGGGAGCGTCTCGAGCGGCATCGCGCACTGGGCGCACCTGGGCGGCTACGCCGGCGCGGCGCTCTACCTCTGGCTCGGCGACCGCTACGCGCCCAACAAGCGCTTCAAGGCCAAGGTGGCGGGCGTGCCCTCGAGCACCGAGAAGGTGCTCAAGCAGAACTGGAAGAACGTCAACCTCGACGGCGTCCACCAGCTCTCGCGCGAGGAGGTGAACCGCATCCTCGACAAGATCAACGCGCAGGGGATCGCGAGCCTGACGCCGGAGGAGAAACTCTTCCTGTCGAACTTCGTGCCGCCGGACGACCGCAAGAGCTGGGTGCAGTAGCGCGCCCGCTCAGGCGACCGCGGCGATCGCCCGGTCGCGGCTGGCGGCGTCCCCGCGCGACCGCACGTGCCAGACGCGCCGGCCGTCGCGCCGGATGCGCTCGCGCGACTCGTGCAGCCAGCGCATCAGCTCCACCAGGTCGTCCGGCTCGTGCGCGAACCCGCGGTCCGTGCAGAGCGCGTCGAGGTCGCCCGCCGCCAGCTGCCGGCGAAGCCGGGACCGCTCCGCCCCGTCGTCCACGAGGCGGAGCGCGGCCGCCACGTACGCCGCCTCGTCCGGGGCGATGCACCAGCCGGGCGCCCCGGCCAGCCGCAGCATCGCGGCGTCGGCGCGCGCCTGCGGCACCGCGCCTTCGAGCGTCACCGTCGGCACCGCGCAGAGCAGCGCGTCGAGCGTGCGCTCCGCCGCGCCGAACGGGAAGGGCGAGAGCTGGAGGTCGCAGCCGTTCAGCCGGCGCAGGTACGACGGGTGGTCCGTGTACGCGTGGACCTCGCAGCCCGGGAACCACGCCTCCAGCCGGGGCCGGGCGTGCGCGAGTGCCGCCCCCGCGCGGGCCGCCCCCGCGCGCGGCGCATCCGCGCGAAGCGCGTCCGGGCACGTCTCGCCGGAGGGCCGCACGAAGAACACCAGCCGCACCGGCCGCGCGGCGCGCGCGACGATGGTCCGGCACGCCTCGAGGAACCGCGGGTTCAGCTCGAACAGGTCGCACGAGACGGCCGCCCGCACCTCCTCCGCCTCCGCGCCGCGCACCGCCGGCGTGAGCGGCACCCACTCCGGATGCCGCGCCACCTGCCGGCGCCCGGGCGCCACGCACACCACGCCTTCGCTGAACCGGTCGGCCGCGTCCACCCATTCCTCGGGGAGGACCATGTGGTCGATGGTGGGCATCATCGTGGTCACCGGATGCCCGAGCGACGCCACCTGCACCGGCGCATGCCGCAGGCTCGCGAGCGCGATCCCTTCGGTGGACGTTCCCACGCTCGGGAACCACGCGATGTCCGGCGCGAGGGCGCGGATCTCCTGCACCGCCTCCCGGAACTGCTGGCGCGTGCCGCCCAGCGGGACCTCGCGGTCGAAGAGCGCGCGCGTCGTGTCGTCCACCGCCTCCGGCGTGGCCACGAGCACCAGCTCGAAGTGCGCGCGCAGCCGCGCCAGGTGCGGGCCGTAGCGCCGGAAGGTCGCGTCGGCGGCGGTGAAGCGCTCCACCGGCACGAGCAGCCGCGGGCGCACGCGCGGGGGGCGCGGCCGCAGCGGTTCGTCGCGCAGGCCGATCGACGACAGCGCGCGCCGCACGATGCGGTTCAGGTGGAGCCTGGCGGCGTGCTGGTCACCCTGCGCGTCGAAGCCGCAGAGGAACCACGCCGGCGCGAGCAGGGGAAGCTCCTCGAACGACAGCGCGCCCTCCGCCGCGGCCGGGGCGAGTGCGAGCAGCCGGCGCCGACGCTCGGCGGCCTCCTCGGTGAACACCGC
>CAZPJF010000201.1:0-3213 GCA_964586095.1 uncultured Gemmatimonas sp.
GTGGCGCGCCGGGCGGGCAAGCGGCCGCCGCTGACGGCGCTGCTCGCACGCGCGCAGGAGCTCGCGGCGGAGGGCTTCGTGGTGGGCCTCCCGCTCGACGAGGCGGGGGAGGATACGCCGCGCGCGGCCGAGGCCCGCCGGCTCGCCCACGAGCTCGCGAGCCGCACGGGACTGCCCGCCGAACTCGTGGACGAGCGCTTCACGACCGCGGCCGCGCTGCGCGCGGTGCGGGAGATGGAGGGCTCGACCCGCGGGCGGAAGGGCGATGTCGATGCGCTCGCCGCCTCGGTGCTGCTCGGCGTGGCGTTGCGGATGTTCGCCTCGCGTGAGAACGTGGGGGCGCCGGAGGGAGACCACGGGCCGGAGGTGGGACGCGATGCGTGACGGCGGCGGACGGCTCCGCAGGGGCGCGTGGGGCGTGCTGCTCGCGGCGGCGGCGCTCGGCGCCGCGGGCTGCGCGAACGGCGACGACGCCCAGGTGACGCTCACGATCCGCCGCGGGTCGTCGTTCCGCGAGGCGGCCGACTCGCTCGCCGCGCACGGGGTGATCCGGTACCCGCGCCTCTTCGGGAAGTACGCGAGCCTGCGGAAGCTCGACCGCTCGATCCACTTCGGCACGTACTTCATCCGCCGCGGGGCGAGCTGGGACGAGGTGCTGACGACGCTCAAGTTCGGGACCGGCGTGGTCGACCGCGTGACGATCCCCGAGGGGTGGCCGATCTGGGACATCATCCCGCGGCTCGCGGCGGAGCTCGAGATCCCGGCCGATTCGTTCGAGGCGGCGGTGCGCGACACGACCCTGCTGCAGCGCGTGGGCGCCCCGCTCGCCACCGAGACGCTCGAGGGCTACCTGTTCCCGGACACGTACGACTTCCCCGAGGGCGTCTCGGCGCGGCAGGCCGTGAGCATGATGGTCGACCGCTTCGAGGAGGTGTGGAAGCCGGAGTGGAACGCGCAGCTCGCCGAGCGGCGGATGTCGCGGCACCAGCTGGTCACGCTCGCCTCGATCGTGGAGAAGGAGGTGCGGCGCGGCGAGGAGCGGCCGCTCGTGGCGGCGGTCTACTCCAACCGGCTGCGGATCCGCATGCCGCTGCAGGCCGACCCCACGGTGCAGTACGCGCAGAAGAAGCGGCCGGGACGCGTGCTCTACCGCGACCTCAAGGTCGACTCGCCCTACAACACGTACCGCCGCGTGGGGCTGCCGCCCGGGCCGATCGCCTCGCCGGGCGCCGCGAGCCTCGAGGCCGCGCTCCGGCCGGCGGACGTCCCGTTCCTGTACTTCGTGGCGCGGCCGGACGGACGCCACGAGTTCCGGCTCACCTACCGCGAGCACCTCGCCGCGATCGCGATGGTGCGCGCGATGGCGCGGGCGGACACGCTCGCGCGAAAGGAGCGGACGGCACGGGCCGATGCGGACGTGGACTCGGCGCTGCGGGCAGTGGGGGTGCCGCGCGCGACCTTCGACTCGCTCGCGCAGAAGAAGCGGCCCTGACGCGCGCCGGTCGGCGCTCAGTCCGCCAGCAGGTCCGCGCGCAGGAGGATCGCGTCGCGCAGGTAGACGTGCCGGATCTCGTGGCGCTGGCGGCGGGTCTCCGCATGCAGGAGGATGCGGATGCAGCGCGGCAGCGCCCCCGCCACCGGCAGCTCCTGCGCGCAGAGGAGCGGGATGTCGGTCCAGCCGTACAGCCGCGCGGCGTGCGCGGGGAACTCGCTCACGAGGTCGGGCGTGGCGGTGAAGACGGCCGAGATGACGTCGGCCGGGACGATGTCGTTGTCGTTGAGGATCGCCTCGAGGAGCTCGGTGACCGCCTCGCGGATGAGCGGCGGCTCGTCCTGCGGCACGGTGGTGGCACCGCGCACGGCGCGGACGCTGCGGGGGCGGACGGGAGCGGTCACGGGCGGGAAGATGCGCCGCGCGACGGGGGCTGTCCACCGCGAACGCGGTCGGCGCGGCGCTAGATTGCGCGCATGACGACCGCCGTGATCTCGCCGCGCGGCGCGCGCCGCTGGGCGCAGGGCCATCCGTGGATCTTCCGCTCCGACATCGTGCGCCCGCCGGCGGCGGCGGCCGGCGCCGTGACCGTGACCGACCCGCAGGGCCGCGCGCTGGGCACCGCGCTCTGGAGCCCGGCGTCCGAGATCTCGCTGCGGTTCGTCTCGCGCCGCCCCGACGAGCGCCTCGACGCGGCGTGGTGGCAGGCGCGGATCGCGGCGGCGATCGCGCGACGCGACGGGATCCTCGACGCCGACACCACCGCCTGCCGGCTGGTCCATGGCGAGGGGGACGGCCTCCCCTCGCTCGTGGTGGACCGGTACGACCGCTGGCTCGTGGTGCAGCTGCTCTCGGCGGGACTCGAGGCGCATCGTGGCCTGGTGCTCGATGCGCTCGCGGCCCTCGTCGCGCCGGCGGGGATCCTCGCGCGCAACGACGCCGGGGTCCGCGCGCGCGAAGGGCTGCCGAAGGTCGTCGAGCCGCTCGTGGGCACCGTCCCCGAGACGCTGGAGGTGCGGGAGCACGGCGTGCGCTACCTCGCCGCGCCGCACGCGGGACAGAAGACCGGCGCCTTCCTCGACCAGCGCGAGGCACGCGTGTACGCGGCCCGTGTCGCACGCGGCCGCGCGCTCGACGTGTTCAGCTACCATGGCTCGTTCGCGCTGCACCTCGCGCGGCGCGCCCAGTCGGTGACGGCGGTGGACGCGTCGGGGGCGGCGATCGCGCGGGCGGCGGAGAACGCGGCGCGGAACGGGCTCACCAACATCACGGGCGTCGAGGCGGACGCCTTCGAGTTCCTGCGGGCCGAGGAGGCGCGCGGGGCGCGCTACGAGACGATCGTGCTCGACCCGCCCGCCTTCGCGAAGAACCGCGGCGCGATCGCGGGGGCGCTGCGCGGCTACAAGGAGATCAACCTGCGGGCGATGCGGCTGCTCGCGCCGGGCGGGATGCTCTACACCGCGAGCTGCTCGTACCACGTGGGAAAGCCGGCCTTCCTCGGGCTGCTCGGCGAGGCGGCGGCGGACAGCGGGCGGCGGATGATCCTGCGCGGGATCACGGGGCAGCCGGTGGACCATCCCGAGGTGCTCACCATCCCCGAGACGGGCTATCTCAAGGGGGCGTTGCTCGAGGCCGGGGAGTGAACGGCGGGTAGCGATCGGCGAGGGAAGGAGCGAGGATCGAGGAGAAGGAGCGAGGATCGAGGAGAAGGAGCGAGGATC
>CAZPJF010000201.1:3313-6621 GCA_964586095.1 uncultured Gemmatimonas sp.
GGAGCGAGGATCGAGGAGAAGGAGCGAGGATCGAGGAGAAGGAGCGAGGATCGAGCGGAGGGAACCAGGATCGAGGGGACGGGGCGAAAGACGCGGCGCAGGATGAGGGAATGGCGCTTCAGCGCGACTGGCAGGCGGCGCAGTACCAGGTGCCGCGGCCAGCCTGCACGATGCGCCTGATGCGGGCGCCGCAGCGCGGGCAGGGCTCCCCCTCGCGGTCGTACACCTTGAACGGCGCGAGGCGCGTGCCGTCGCGGTAGCGGCCGGCCTGGCGGTGGCCGTCCCGCAGCGCCGCGCGGATGCCGGCGAGGAGGGCCGCGACGCGGGCGCGGGAGAGGTCGCGCGCCGGGGTCGCGGGGTGGATGCGCGCGCGCCAGCAGGCCTCCTGCGCGTAGATGTTGCCCAGCCCCGCGAGGAGGCGCTGGTCGAGGAGGACCGGCTTGATGGGGCCGCGGCGCGCGGCGAGCGCAGCGTGCAGCGCCTCGGCCGTGACGGCGGGATCCTCGGCGTCGGGTCCGAGGTCGAGCGCCGGCGGATGCCCCGGCGCGTGGTAGGTGATGGTGCAGAGGGCGCGCGGGTCGACGAGCGAGAGGCGGCGGCCGTCGTCGAGGTCGAGCGAGGCGCGCGCATGGGGCGGGAGCACGACCGCCGAGCGCGTGCGGACCCACCCGCCATCGAGCCGGAAGTGGACGAGCAGCGCGGCGCCGTCCTCGAGGTGGATGAGCTGGTGCTTCCCGCGCCGCGTGACGGCGGCGACGCGGCGGCCGCGCATGCGCCGCGCGACGGCGGGCGTGAGGGTGCGCGCCTGCGCGCGGTGGTGCGCGCGGACACCCACGATGCGGCGCCCGCGGAGTGCGCGGCGCAGCCCGCGCACGGCATGTTCGACCTCGGGCAGCTCGGGCATTTCGCGTCACCGAAAGGAAGGTCCACGGATTGACTAACCGCCGCGGCGCCGATGAAGGTACGCGCATGACGGCGATCGCAGCCACGACCTCGGCGACGCGCAGCGCGGCGATCCAGCGGACGCTGGGCGTGGTGCTCGCGCTCAACGCCGTGGTGGTGGCGGTGAAGGTGGTGGTGGCGGCCCGCTCGGGGAGCCTCACGGTGGTGGGCGCGGCGATCGAGAGCACGCTCGACGCGCTGAACAACGTGATCGCGATGGTGATCGTGGCGCTCGCGGCCCGCGGGCCCGACGAGGACCATCCGTACGGGCACGACAAGTTCGAGACGATGGGCGCGGTCGCGATCGTCGGGTTCCTGTCGATCTCGTGCTACGAGCTGGTGCGCGGGGCGGTCGCGCGGCTGGGCGGGGCGGAGGCGCCGGCGCCGCCCTCCGGCACCGCGCTGGTCGCGCTCGCCGCGACCTCGCTGGTGAACCTCCTCGTGGTCGCGTACGAGCGGCAGCGCGGGCGCGCGCTCTCGAGTCCGCTGCTGCTGGCGGATGCCGCGCACACCGCCGGCGACCTGGCGGTGACGGCGCTGGCCGTGACGGCGCTGACGGCCGCGCGGGCCGGGGTGGCGTGGGCCGATCCGGTGCTCGCGATGGTGGTCGCGCTGATCATCGCGTGGAGCGGCTGGCGGATCCTGCGGGTGACGGTCCCGGTGCTCGTCGATGCCCGCGGCGCCGACGCGGCGGCGGTCCGGATGGCGGCGTGCGGCGTGGCGGGGGTCCGCGATGCGTGGGGGATCCGGTCGCGGACGAACAGCTCTGGCGTCGTCTTCGTGGAGGTCACCATCGCGGTGGACGGCGCGCTGGTGGTCACGCGCGCCCACGCGATCGCCGATGACGTGGAGCGGGCGGTGCAGCAGGTGCTGGGGCTCGCCGACGTGACGGTGCACGTGGAACCCGCCTGAGCTCGCGCCGCGCGCCGTGGGCGGGCGCGGCACGCGGACGCCGCACGCGCCGACGCGGGCGCGAGGCGCTCGGGGGTTGTCGCCCCGTTGAAAGCGCCTAGCTTGCTCCCGAACGCCCGCCCCCATCACGCCCCCCGATGCCGAGCCGCCACGCCAAGGGATCGCTGCGGCACGAGTACCAGCAGTACGTGGAGCGCGAGATCGAGGACTACAAGATCTCGGTGCCGACCTCGGTGCTGCACGGGATCGCCGGCGAGGCGGCGCGCGCGCTCGACGAAGGGGCGCAGCTCGGCATGCGCGAGGTGCTGCTCGCCGACGAGGTGGACCGGATCATCGCGGCGCGCCTGCGGATCCCGACCTACGAGACCTGGCGCCGCCGGCGCGAGAAGAACGCGAACGAGCTGCGGAAGCCCGAGCATTGGGGCCTGCGGCCCGACACGCCGCTCACGCGCGCGATCCCCAAGGTCACCGGCAACGCCCCGCAGGTGGTGGTCGCGGGGGCGCGGCTCGAGGGCTCGGCGCTCTACCTCGCCGCGAACGGCTGCGAGGTGACGGCGATCGAGCCCGAGGCGGCGGTGGTGAACCGCGTGCTGCGCGCCGCGCGCGATGCCGGGCTCACGGAGCGCCTCCGCGGCTTCGCGGCGGACCTGATCAGCTTCACGCCCGAGGGGCCGCTCGCGGCGGTGATCTGCACGCCGGCGGCGTTCGCGGGGTTGAGCCCGTTCGAGCGCGAGCGCGTCATCCAGCTGCTGCAGCGGGCGACGACCGACGGCGGCGTGCACCTGATCGAGACGATCGTGGCGGGGCAGGCCGTGCTCACGGAGGAGGAGCTGCGCGCGCGGTACGACGGGTGGGAGATCTCGCTGATGCCGGAGCCGGGCGCGTCGCGGACGTTCGTGGCGAGGAAGACGATGATGTAACGGAACGACACGAGCGGTGCGAGTCCGCTCGTGTCAGAGTGCGACAAGGGGCCGTCCGCGCGCATCGCGGCCGGCCTCAAGTCTTTGCGTACACGCCACTTAGCGACCGCTGAAACTGGCATCCTTCGTGCCGAGTCTAATGGGCATCACGTGCGGCGACCTGCCGCGCGTTCCCACCGTTGCAGCCGACACAGGCAGGATCCCATGGAGCGTCTCACCAAGGCCGAGCTCGAGCAGGAACCGATCGGCATCGTCATCTCGAGCGGGAGTCGCGCCGAGGCGCAGCCGCGCTTCACCGCGTACGAGTGGTGGCCGGGACCGGAAGAGCCGGAGCCGGTCGTGCCGGCGGGGGCCACGCGGGCGGCGTGAGCGGCTGATGGTGCCTGTGGTGTGAGCCGCTCAGCGTGAGGGAGGTTGGAGGATGAAGGAGGAATGAGGGCCGTCCGGTCGGGCGGCCCTTTCTTTTTTTCTCGCGCCCACTGCCTTCTGCCTTCTGCCTTCTGCCTTCTGCCTTCTGCCTTCTGCCTTCTGCCT